>NZ_CP016786.1:0-7500 GCF_002285495.1 Clostridium isatidis
ATGAATAATGATCTAACATCATTATGGGAAAAAACATTAAATATTATAAAGGGGGAAATGAGTGAAGTTAGCTTCAATACTTGGATTAAAAGCTGTAATCCTATATCAATATCTTCCGATACAATAAAAATAAGCGTTCCTAATTCTTTCACTCAAGATATTTTAGAAAAGAGATATAAAGATCTAGTTATAAATTCTATAGAGGCCGCATGTTCTAAGTCCTATAAAATAGAGTTTATTCTTGAATCTGATATTATAGAAGCTGAAGAAAAGGAAAAAGAAAAGGAAGAAGTTAAAGGAAAAGGTAATACAAAATCATCAGTTACAGTTAATGATGAAATGTCCAGTACATTAAACCCTAAATATACTTTCAATTCTTTCGTTGTAGGTAATAGTAACAGATTTGCTCATGCAGCATCCCTAGCTGTTGCTGAAGCTCCTGCAAAAGCATATAACCCTTTATTCATTTATGGTGGTGTTGGACTTGGCAAAACTCACTTAATGCATGCTATCGGACATTACATCTTACAAAGTAATCCAAATGCAAAAGTAGTTTATGTTTCTTCTGAAAAGTTTACTAATGAACTAATAAATGCAATAAAAGATGATAGAAATGTAGAATTTAGAAATAAATATAGAAATGTAGATATTCTACTAATAGATGATATTCAATTTATAGCAGGTAAAGAACGAACTCAAGAAGAATTTTTCCACACCTTTAATGAATTACACGATGCTAATAAGCAAATAATTTTATCATCAGATAGACCACCAAAAGAAATTCCAACTTTAGAAGATAGGCTCCGTTCAAGATTTGAATGGGGACTAATAGCTGATATTCAACCACCAGATTTCGAAACCCGAATGGCGATTCTAAAAAAGAAAGCTGATGTTGAGAAATTAAGTGTTGCTAATGAAGTTATGGTTTATATTGCTACAAAAATAAAATCAAATATAAGAGAACTTGAAGGTGCATTAATTAGAATTGTTGCCTACTCATCTCTAACCAATAGGCCAATTACAGTTGATTTAGCAACTGAAGCACTAAAAGATATTATATCAAGTAAGCAAAACCAAAGTGTTACTATAGATCTAATTCAAGATGTTGTATCTACTTATTTCAATCTTAGAGTTGAAGATTTAAAATCTCAAAGAAGAACTAGAAATATTGCGCATCCAAGACAAATCGCTATGTATTTATGTAGAAAACTTACAGATATGTCCTTACCTAAAATAGGAGAAGAATTTGGAGGCAGGGATCATTCAACTGTAATACATGCGTATGAAAAGATTTCAGATAATTTAACCAAAGATGAAAGTCTACAGCATACAATAAATGATTTAACAAAGAAACTCACTCAAAATTAATCAACAATTGTACATAACTTTTATTGAATTGCTTGTGGATAACTTTTAAAAAATTAATTAATGTTTAAAATGTGGATAAGAATTGTATCTATTGCTTCACTTATCCACAATATTTTTTACACAAAAAATCAGTTGTATAAAGGGCTATAAATACTTTTCAACAAATTAACAGCACCTATTACTACTGTTACTATATTTTTATCTAATTATTTTATCTATATATGTATATAAGGAGGTTCTTATATGAAATTTAGTTGTGAAAAACAGAAATTACAAGAAGGAATATCTATTTCAAATAAAGCTATAACAGGAAAAACTACAATGCCAATACTAGAAGGCATATATATAAAAGCTTTTAAGAATAGTTTAACACTTATAGGATCTGACATGGATTTATCAATAGAAACTTCAGTTGAGGCTGATGTAATAGAAGAAGGAACAATAGTTGTTGATTCTAAAATATTTAGTGAAATTATTAGAAAATTACCCAATTCAGATGTTTATATAGAAACTCTTGATAATGACATAATACAAATAACTTGTGAAAAATCAATATTTAATCTTGTTTATATGAAAGCTGAAGATTATCCATCTCTACCAGAAATAAAGGAAAATATATCAGTTGAAGTTCCACAAGATATATTGAAAAGTATGATAAGAGGAACATCTTTTGCAGTAGCACAGGATGAAACAAGACCAATACTTCAAGGTATATTATTTGAAATTAAAGATAAAAAACTAAACTTAGTAGCTTTAGATGGATATAGAATGGCTGTCAGAAGTGAATATTTAGGCAGTGATGACAATATTGATGTAGTAATACCTGGAAAAACATTAAATGAAGTGGCTAAAATTTTAGAAGATGCAGAAAATCTTGTAAAAATTACTTTTACAGATAATCATATATTATTTAATTTAGATAAAACAAAAATTGTATCAAGATTATTAGAAGGAAAGTTTGTTAATTATGTATCATTATTGCCACAAGAACATAAGATTTTAGTGGAAGTAAATAGACATGATTTACAAAATTGTATTGAGAGAGCATCTTTAATGTCAAAAGATAGCAATAGTAATTTAATAAAATTAGACTTTAATGAAGATAATGTTATTATAACTTCTAATTCTCAATTGGGAAAAGTTAGAGAAGAACTTAATATAAATCTGCAAGGTGAAGAGTTGCAAATTGCATTTAATTCAAGATATATTTTAGATGTTCTTAAAAATATAGATGAAAATGAAATCTATATGGAAATGACATCTAGTGTTAGTCCTTGCATTATAAGATGTAAATCAAATGACAATTCAAGATATCTTGTTCTTCCTGTAAGATTAATGAGATAATGAGAGGAGGATTTTGCATAATTATGCAAATAGTATGCAAATAACTGGAAATGAAAGAAGTGAAAATAAATACCGAATTTATAAAGCTAGATTCTTTTTTAAAATGGTGTGGAGCAGCAACTCAAGGGGCTGAAGCTAAAATTTATATTTTAAACGAAGAAGTAAAAGTAAATAATGAAATCTGCACTCAAAGAGGAAAAAAGATTAGACCTGGAGATATTATAGAGTTTGATGGTGAAAAGTATAAAGTTGTATAAAAATATTACTAATATCTCAGAAAACTAATAATTACCTTTATTACTCTAATTATGATATAATTAAAATAGGTGTTACAATGTATATTAAAAAGTTACAATTACTAAATTATAGAAATTATAAGCAATTAGACATATCCTTTGGAAAGAAAGTAAATGTGTTTATGGGAGACAATGCCCAAGGAAAGACAAATATCTTAGAAGCAATATACTATTGCGCTTTTGCAAAGTCTCATAGAACATCAAGGGATAAGGAATTGATAAATTGGGAAGCTAATAGGGCTTATTTGAGTTTATTAGTTGGAAGAGAAAGATTAGATAAAAATATTGATATAAGCATATTTAAGGACGGAAAGAAAGCGATAAAAATAAATAAAGTTAAAGTTTCCAAAATAGGAGAACTATTTGGAAACTTTAATGTTGTTATGTTTTCTCCTGAAGATTTAAAAATAATAAAGAGTTCTCCTGGAGTTAGAAGAAGATTCATTGATATGGAATTATGCCAGCTTAGTCCAAAATACTATTATAACCTTGTACAATATAATAAGGTTTTAATTGAAAGAAATTTATTGCTAAAAAACAGGAAATTAGATAAAGAAATGCTGGATATATATGATATTCAAATGACTGAATTTGGGCATAATATCATAATGGAGAGACTTTATTATATAAACAAATTAAATTTTTATGGAGAGGAAATTCATAATGATATATCTTCAGGAAAAGAGATTATAAAATTTAAATACATAGGCACTGTAAAAGAATTAGGTGACATAAAAAATAATTTTTATGAAGCTTTAGTAAAAAATAGAGACAAAGATATCGAAAAGGGAATAACATCAATAGGACCCCATAGAGATGATTTTACTGTTCTCATTAATGAAATTGATGCAAAGAGTTTCGGTTCTCAAGGACAGCAGAGAAGTGCGGTTCTTACAATAAAATTTTCGTCACTTAAAATAATAAGAGAGATAACATCAGAATATCCTGTTTTACTTTTAGATGATGTTTTATCAGAATTAGATTTTAGCAGGAAAAGATATGTACTAACATCAATAAAGGATATTCAGACTATAATTACCTGCACAGGTATAGAAGATTTAACTAATTATTTAGATGACAGCTCTAAAGTTTTTAAAGTCAAGGATGGAGAAATCCTATAGCTGAGGGAGGAATTTTTTATGTTTTTACATTTAGGAGAAAATGTAGTAGTACCAATAAAAGATATAATTGGAATATTTGATTTAAATACTACAATGTATAGCTCAGATACAAGTTCTTTTTTAAGAATGGCTGAAGAGGATGGATTTGTAGAAAGAATTTCAAAAGAACATCAACCTAAGTCCTTTGTTATAGCAGAAGTTAACAAGATGAGTAAAATTTATCTGTCTCCTATTTCATCTTCAACATTAACAAAAAGGGCTAACCTAGATTACAATTAATGATTCCAATGTTAAATCTTCGTGTAATTATATAAAAATCTGTTGTGTTAGGAGGAGATTATATTGGAAAAAAATACACAAACTTATGATGAAAGTCAAATTCAAGTTTTAGAAGGTCTTGAAGCTGTTAGAAAAAGACCAGGGATGTATATTGGAAGTACAAGTTCAAGGGGATTACACCATCTTGTTTATGAAATAGTTGATAATAGTATAGATGAAGCCTTAGCTGGATTTTGTAGTAATATTGAGGTTTCAATAAATGAAGATAATTCTATAACTGTTATAGATGATGGTAGAGGTATGCCGACAGGATTAAATGAGAAACTCGGAAAATCCAGTGTAGAAGTTATAATGACAGTTCTTCATGCTGGAGGTAAGTTTGGCGGTGGCGGATATAAAGTTTCTGGTGGATTACATGGAGTTGGTGCGTCAGTTGTTAATGCTTTATCAGAATGGTGTGAAGTAATAGTTAAAAGGGATGGATATGCTTGGAAGCAAAGATATTCAAGAGGAAATGCAGTAACTGACCTGATTCAAATTGGTGAATCTGATGAACACGGAACAACTGTTTCTTTTAAACCAGATGTAGAGATATTTGAAGATACAGTTTATGATTTTGAGGTTTTATCCAAGAGACTAAGAGAACTTGCCTTTCTAAATAAGGGAATTAGGATAACTTTAATAGATAAAAGAGAAGGAGAAGAAAATCAGGAGTTATACCATTATGAAGGTGGAATAAGGGAATTTGTATCATACCTTAATAAAAACAAAGAGGTTTTACATGAAGAACCTATTTATATTGAGGCGATGAGGGATGATGTGTTTGTAGAAGTTTCTCTTCAATACAATAATTCCTATACTGAAAATATATATTCTTTTGCTAATAATATAGATACTGTAGAGGGAGGAACTCACCTTTCAGGATTTAAATCAGCACTGACTAAGGTTATTAACGATTATGCTAGAAGATATAACTATCTTAAGGAAAAAGATAATAACCTGACAGGTGATGATGTAAGAGAAGGATTAACTGCTGTTGTATCAGTAAAAATAACAAATCCTCAATTTGAAGGTCAAACAAAAACTAAACTAGGAAATTCAGAAGTTAGGAGCATTGTAGATTCAATAACAGCAGAGGGGGTAGCAACCTTCCTAGAAGAAAATCCTGCTATAAGTAAGCTTATAATAGATAAGGCATTAATGGCAACAAGAGCCAGAGATGCAGCAAGAAAGGCCAGGGAATTAACAAGAAAATCAGCTTTAGAGAGATCTACATTGCCTGGGAAATTAGCAGATTGTTCTTCTAAAGATCCATTAGAATGTGAGATATACATAGTTGAGGGGGATTCAGCTGGTGGTTCTGCAAAGCAAGGAAGAGATAGAAGATTCCAAGCTATATTACCTTTGAGAGGTAAGATATTAAACGTTGAAAAGCAAAGATTAGATAGAATACTTACATCAGATACAATAAAATCAATGGTTACTGCCTTCGGTGCAGGTATTGGTGATGATTTTGACGAAAGTAAATTAAGATATAACAGAATAATTATAATGACTGATGCCGATGTTGATGGTGCCCACATTAGAACATTATTATTAACATTCTTCTTTAGGTATATGAGGGGATTGTTAGATGGTGGTCATGTTTATATAGCTCAACCGCCACTATATCAAGTGAAAAAGAACAAGAAGGAGTACTATGTTTATTCTGATGAAGAATTAGAAACTCTTTTAAAAGAAATTGGTGGAAAAGATAGTTCAACCAGCATTCAAAGATATAAAGGTTTAGGAGAAATGAATGCCTCTCAATTATGGGATACAACAATGGATCCAGAGAAGAGAATATTATTAAAAGCAACAGTAGAAGATGCAAAGGAAGCTGATGAAATATTTACAATACTAATGGGAGATAAAGTTGAACCAAGAAGAGAGTTTATTGAAAAGAATGCTAAGAAAGTAAGCAACTTGGATATTTAGTACTAAAACGAGGTGAAGTAAGTACATGGATTTAAATGAGGGAAAAATAGTTCCTATAGATATAAATAAAGAAATGAAAAAATGCTATATAGATTATGCAATGAGCGTAATTGTAGGTCGTGCATTACCAGACGTTAGGGATGGATTAAAACCAGTTCATAGAAGAATATTGCATTCAATGAATGAATTAGGTGTAACTCCTGATAAAAGTTATAGAAAATGTGCAAGAATAGTTGGGGAAGTTTTAGGTAAATACCATCCACATGGAGATTCATCAGTTTATGATGCTCTAGTTAGACTTGCTCAAGACTTTTCAATGAGATATATGTTGGTAGATGGACACGGAAACTTTGGTTCAGTAGATGGTGATGGTGCAGCAGCCATGAGGTATACTGAAGCAAGAATGAATAAAATTGCTGTTGAGATGCTCAGGGATATAAACAAAGATACAGTTGATTTTATTCCTAACTTTGATGGTGAAGAAAAAGAACCAGTTGTACTTCCATCAAGATATCCTAATCTATTAGTTAATGGATCATCAGGTATAGCAGTTGGTATGGCAACTAATATACCACCTCATAATTTAGGAGAAGTTATTGATGGTACAATAATGCTTATTGATAATCCAGAAGCAACATCAACTGAGCTTATGACTGTTATTAAGGGGCCTGACTTTCCAACTGGTGCAACAATTATGGGAACATCAGGTATAAGAGCAGCTTATGAAACTGGAAAAGGTAAAATAATTGTAAGAGCAAAAAGCGAGATAGAAGAGGAAAATGGAAGACACAGAATTGTTGTTACAGAAATACCTTACCAAGTTAATAAAGCAAAATTAATTGAAAGTATAGCTGATTTAGTAAAAGATAAAAAAATTACTGGAATATCTGATTTAAGGGATGAATCAGATAGAGAAGGTATGAGAATCGTCATTGAACTAAAGAGAGAAGCTAACCCAAATGTAATATTAAATCTTTTATATAAGCATACTAAGATGCAAGATACCTTTGGGATCATAATGTTAGCTTTAGTAGATAATGAACCAAGGATATTAAGCTTAAGGGAACTTCTAGGAAATTATATTAAATTCCAAAAAGAAGTAGTAACAAGAAGAA
>NZ_CP016786.1:12500-15000 GCF_002285495.1 Clostridium isatidis
TGTGACGGAGAAGGATAGGATGTGCTAGCCGTTGGTCGTGCTAGTCTAAGCATTTAGGGAGTCAGGATAGGCAAATCCGTTCTGACAATCCTGAGGTGTGATGGGGAAGGTCATTATGACCGAAGTATCTGATTCCATGCTTCCAAGAAAAGCATCTAGAGAGAGAAGTAGTGCCCGTACCGCAAACCGACACAGGTAGATGAGGAGAGAATCCTAAGGCCATCGGAAGAATTGCAGTTAAGGAACTAGGCAAATTGACCCCGTAAGTTCGCGAGAAGGGGTGCCTGCGAGAGCAGGCCGCAGAGAATAGGCCCAAGCAACTGTTTAGCAAAAACACAGGTCTCTGCTAAAGCGTAAGCTGATGTATAGGGGCTGACGCCTGCCCGGTGCTGGAAGGTTAAGGGGAACACTTAGCGTAAGCGAAGGTGTGAACTTAAGCCCCAGTAAACGGCGGCCGTAACTATAACGGTCCTAAGGTAGCGAAATTCCTTGTCAGGTAAGTTCTGACCCGCACGAATGGCGTAATGACTTGGGCACTGTCTCAACTGCAAATCCGGCGAAGTTGTAGTGCGAGTGAAGATGCTCGCTACCCGCGATTGGACGGAAAGACCCCGTAGAGCTTTACTGTAGCTTAGCATTGAGTTTCGATATTGTCTGTACAGGATAGGTGGGAGACTGGGAAACTGGGGCGTCAGCCTCAGTGGAGTCGTCCTTGGGATACCACCCTGATAGTATTGGGATTCTAACTGGACGCCATGAAGCTGGTGACAGGACATTGTTAGGTGGGCAGTTTGACTGGGGCGGTCGCCTCCTAAAAAGTAACGGAGGCGCCCAAAGGTTCCCTCAGAACGGTCGGAAATCGTTCGTAGAGTGTAAAGGCAGAAGGGAGCCTGACTGCGACACCCACAAGTGGAGCAGGGACGAAAGTCGGGCTTAGTGATCCGGTGGTACCTCGTGGGAGGGCCATCGCTCAACGGATAAAAGCTACCTCGGGGATAACAGGCTGATCTCCCCCAAGAGTCCACATCGACGGGGAGGTTTGGCACCTCGATGTCGGCTCGTCGCATCCTGGGGCTGAAGTAGGTCCCAAGGGTTGGGCTGTTCGCCCATTAAAGCGGCACGCGAGCTGGGTTCAGAACGTCGTGAGACAGTTCGGTCCCTATCCGTCGCGGGCGTAGGAAATTTGAGAGGAGCTGTCCTTAGTACGAGAGGACCGGGATGGACTGACCTCTGGTGTACCAGTTGTTCTGCCAAGAGCATAGCTGGGTAGCTAAGTCGGGAAGGGATAAACGCTGAAAGCATCTAAGCGTGAAGCCCCCCTCAAGATGAGATTTCCCATAGCATAAGCTAGTAAGACCCCTTGAAGAACACAAGGTTGATAGGTTAGAGGTGTAAGTATGGTAACATATTTAGCTGACTAATACTAATAGGTCGAGGGCTTGACCAAAATAATAATGGCTATATTCATGTGCAATTTTCAGAGAACAAGTTCTCTGAAATCTGGTGACAATGGCGTAGAGGAAACACTCCTTCCCATTCCGAACAGGACAGTTAAGCTCTACAGCGTCGATGGTACTGCAGGGGAAGCCCTGTGGGAGAGTAGAACGTTGCCAGGTTATATGGATCTTTAGCTCAGTTGGTTAGAGCAACCGGCTCATAACCGGTTGGTCCGGGGTTCGAGTCCCTGAAGGTCCACCATACTCGGGGGTATAGCTCAGTTGGGAGAGCACCTGCCTTGCACGCAGGGGGTCAAGGGTTCGAATCCCTTTACCTCCACCAAAAAAGCTACGATAATAATCGTAGCTTTTTTGTTATATTATAAATTAATTGTATATATTTGTTGAAGTTATAAGCAAAAAGTAAATTATATTGTTTTTGAAATTTTTTAAACAAACTAAAATTAACTCAAATATTAATGAAAGTATTGCTAAATTAGTTTTAAAAATAAGTTGAAATAATAGTAAGCGTAAAAATTAAGTACCTAGATAGCATATCCTCCCAATTGATAAAATTAAGAAAAAGATTATTAATGGGAGGATATAATTATGTCTAGAAAATTAGATAATGCAACCTGGGAAGAATATATTAATAAATTTGATGCATGTAAGGGGACAATAACTGTTAAAGATTTTTGTATAGAAAATAAACTTACTAAAAGTCAATTTTATTATCATAAAAAAAGATTAGAGAAATCAGAAGTTGAGAATAACACACCTGTTTTTCATGCTATCTCTTTAGATAGTAAAGAAAAGACTATCAAAGAAAATACATTTGCTTTGAATGAAGTAAAAATTACAATAGGTAATGCTATAATAACTATACCTGTTAGTGAAGCTATTCTAATATCATCAATAGTAAAGGAGTTAGCTGCAAAATGTTAAATATAGATAAAGTAGAAACAGTTTATCTTGCCTGCGGCTACACGGATTTAAGGAAAAGTATTGATGGGTTAGTTATGATAGTTCAAAATCAATTCAAGCTAAATCCTTTTGAAAAAGCG
>NZ_CP016786.1:20000-150000 GCF_002285495.1 Clostridium isatidis
ATTCCAATCGAACTCGGAGATAGCTGGTTCTCCTCGAAATAGCTTTAGGGCTAGCGTCGGATATGAGTAATGGAGGTAGAGCACTGAATGGGCTAGGGGGCATATTGCTTACCGAACCTTATCAAACTCCGAATGCCATATACTATTAGTCCGGCAGTCAGACTGCGAATGATAAGGTCCGTAGTCAAAAGGGAAAAAGCCCAGATCGTCAGCTAAGGTCCCAAAGTGTAAGTTAAGTGGTAAAGGATGTGGGATTTCTAAGACAACTAGGATGTTGGCTTAGAAGCAGCCACTCATTTAAAGAGTGCGTAATAGCTCACTAGTCGAGAGATCCTGCGCCGAAAATGTCCGGGGCTCAAACTTACCACCGAAGCTACGGGTTCACACTTCGTGTGAGCGGTAGAGGAGCGTCGTAATCGGGCTGAAGTCGTACCGTAAGGAGCGGTGGACTGATTACGAGTGAGAATGTTGGCATCAGTAGCGAGATGTAAGTGAGAATCTTACAGGCCGAAAATCTAAGGTTTCCTGGGGAAGGCTCGTCCGCCCAGGGTTAGTCGGGACCTAAGCCCAGGCCGAAAGGCGTAGGTGATGGACAATTGGTTGATATTCCAATACCACTATTATCGTTATTATCGATGGTGTGACGGAGAAGGATAGGATGTGCTAGCCGTTGGTCGTGCTAGTCTAAGCATTTAGGGAGTCAGGATAGGCAAATCCGTTCTGACAATCCTGAGGTGTGATGGGGAAGGTCATTATGACCGAAGTATCTGATTCCATGCTTCCAAGAAAAGCATCTAGAGAGAGAAGTAGTGCCCGTACCGCAAACCGACACAGGTAGATGAGGAGAGAATCCTAAGGCCATCGGAAGAATTGCAGTTAAGGAACTAGGCAAATTGACCCCGTAAGTTCGCGAGAAGGGGTGCCTGCGAGAGCAGGCCGCAGAGAATAGGCCCAAGCAACTGTTTAGCAAAAACACAGGTCTCTGCTAAAGCGTAAGCTGATGTATAGGGGCTGACGCCTGCCCGGTGCTGGAAGGTTAAGGGGAACACTTAGCGCAAGCGAAGGTGTGAACTTAAGCCCCAGTAAACGGCGGCCGTAACTATAACGGTCCTAAGGTAGCGAAATTCCTTGTCAGGTAAGTTCTGACCCGCACGAATGGCGTAATGACTTGGGCACTGTCTCAACTGCAAATCCGGCGAAGTTGTAGTGCGAGTGAAGATGCTCGCTACCCGCGATTGGACGGAAAGACCCCGTAGAGCTTTACTGTAGCTTAGCATTGAGTTTCGATATTGTCTGTACAGGATAGGTGGGAGACTGGGAAACTGGGGCGTCAGCCTCAGTGGAGTCGTCCTTGGGATACCACCCTGATAGTATTGGGATTCTAACTGGACGCCATGAAGCTGGTGACAGGACATTGTTAGGTGGGCAGTTTGACTGGGGCGGTCGCCTCCTAAAAAGTAACGGAGGCGCCCAAAGGTTCCCTCAGAACGGTCGGAAATCGTTCGTAGAGTGTAAAGGCAGAAGGGAGCCTGACTGCGACACCCACAAGTGGAGCAGGGACGAAAGTCGGGCTTAGTGATCCGGTGGTACCTCGTGGGAGGGCCATCGCTCAACGGATAAAAGCTACCTCGGGGATAACAGGCTGATCTCCCCCAAGAGTCCACATCGACGGGGAGGTTTGGCACCTCGATGTCGGCTCGTCGCATCCTGGGGCTGAAGTAGGTCCCAAGGGTTGGGCTGTTCGCCCATTAAAGCGGCACGCGAGCTGGGTTCAGAACGTCGTGAGACAGTTCGGTCCCTATCCGTCGCGGGCGTAGGAAATTTGAGAGGAGCTGTCCTTAGTACGAGAGGACCGGGATGGACTGACCTCTGGTGTACCAGTTGTTCTGCCAAGAGCATAGCTGGGTAGCTAAGTCGGGAAGGGATAAACGCTGAAAGCATCTAAGCGTGAAGCCCCCCTCAAGATGAGATTTCCCATAGCATAAGCTAGTAAGACCCCTTGAAGAACACAAGGTTGATAGGTTAGAGGTGTAAGTATGGTAACATATTTAGCTGACTAATACTAATAGGTCGAGGGCTTGACCAAAATAATAATGGCTATATTCATGTGCAATTTTCAGAGAACAATTTCTCTAAAAATTAAATAATTAATATCTGGTGACTATGGCATAGAGGAAACACTCCTTCCCATTCCGAACAGGACAGTTAAGCTCTATAGCGTCGATGGTACTGCAGGGGAAGCCCTGTGGGAGAGTAGAACGTTGCCAGGTTTTTTATTTTGGGGGTATAGCTCAGTTGGGAGAGCACCTGCCTTGCACGCAGGGGGTCAAGGGTTCGAATCCCTTTACCTCCACCAAAATAATAAAAAGACCATCCAAAAGGATGGTCTTTTTATTAACTGTAAATATATTTGATTAAAAAAATAGAGAATGTTATTATTTTTATATAGAATAAAAAGGTGATTAATGTGAGTTTATATAGAGTAAAACAGTTTATCTGGGGAATTACATCCTTATATAAAAAAGTTGATTTTGATTTTGTAAAGAAATATTTGAGTGATGATGAAATTGAAAAATTTAAAAAATTAAAGAAGAGTGAACAGCATCATTGTATTAGAGTTTGTAAGGATTCTTTAAGATATAATAATGAAAATTTAATTAATGCTAATGAATATATACTAGGAAAGGCCGCATTATTACACGATATAGGTAAGAGTAATTGTCATTTAAGTTTAATAGAAAAGTCTATAATAGTAATATTAGATAAGCTTTCAAAAGGAAAATTAAAAAAATTTCATAACATAAAGCAGATTAATATATATTATAATCATCCTAAAATAGGTTATGATATGTTGAAGAATCAAGGATATACAAAGGATATATTAGAAGTTGTAAAATATCATCATATTAAAAATAAAATAAAAAATAATAAAATACTTGAGATTATTAGTTATTGTGATAATAAAAATTAGTAAGGGGGGATTTTAATGAAATCCAATAAAAGAAGAGAAGAGATCCTCAAATTATTAATAAATGAGAATGGTGCTATTAAGGGTAGTGAATTAGCAGAAAGATTTTCCGTAACTAGGCAGGTAATAGTTAAGGATATTGCAATTTTAAGAGCTTCTGGCAGGGATATAATAGCGACTCCTGATGGATATATGTATAATAAATCTGCAAAAAGATTTAAATCAATAATTGCTGTTAATCATAAAGGAGATAAAACTAAGGAAGAAATAGAAGTTGTTATAAAGTATGGTGGTGTAATGGAGGATGTAATTATTGATCACCCACTATATGGAGAAATAAGAGCTAGTTTAATGATAAAAAATTTAAATGATTTAAATAAGTTTATAAATAAATTTACTAGTAAAGGTGCAAAGCCCCTTTCTAATTTAACAGACGGTGTGCATCTACATACTATATCAGCTGAAACGGAAGAAGATATAATCTTAATAAAAGAGGAATTAAGGGATAAAGGAATTTTATTGTAGTTTATAGGAGGCTTGATTATGGATTATGATATTTTAATATTAGGTGGCGGGATTATAGGATGTGCAGTTGCCTATGAACTATCTAAATATAATTTTAATATAGCTTTAATAGAAAGAGATTATGATGTAGCTGATGACGTAGCATTTTTTAATACTGCGATTGTATATGATGGCTCAGAGACTTCAGATGATGTTATGTCTGGATTAGAATATATAGGAAGCAATATTATGAGGGAAACTTGCGAAAGGTTTAATGTTCCCTTTAAGAAAATAGGATGCTTAAGAGTTGTTAGTGATGAAAATGGAATATTAAAATTAGAAGAGATGTACGAGAGGGCTAAAAGAAGAGGGATAGAAGGCGTCTATCTACTTGATAATAAAGACGTATATGATATAGAACCTAATATAAAATCTAATGTAAAAAGAGGACTATATTCAGAAAATGTTGCAATTGTTGCTCCTTTTGACTTAGCAATTGCTTATGCAGAGGTTGCTTCAGATAATGGAGTAAATTTTAGGTTAGAAGAAGAAGTGTTAAATATACAAGAATTAGCAAGGGGATTTAGAGTAACAACAAATAAAAATAAATTTAATTGTAAGGTAGTTATTAATACAATTCCTCATGAAATTTTTATACAGGAAAATGGAAAAGTTGAAGAGCAAGTTATTGAAGAAAATAAAGAAAAATCTAAAAATATGAGTTATCTTTTAGTTGATGATAATTATAAAAATAAACTAAATAAAATAGTAATAGAAACTTTTGATAAAAATTCTTTTGTAATAAGTGCACCAATGACTACATCAGGTTCATTAATAGGAATAAAAACAACTAAAAAATCTAGTTTAGATGAAAGCTTGGAATATGCCAATAGAGTTATTTCTAATTTAACAAGAAAAAATATAAATAATATTTTTAAGGAAAGCTACAATAAAGATTCCATGTTAATTGATGATAGCGAAATTGATAGGGGATACATTAGAATAACAGGAACTCATTATGGAAAGATAACTATAGCACCTGCTATAGCAAGAATGATTTGTGATACTATATCAAATAATTTAAATTGTACTTTAAATAAGAATTTTATAGATAAAAGGAGAGAAATATATAAGTTTAGAGAACTTGGAAAAAAAGAGGCTAATGAAATAATAGCTTTAGATAGCAGATATGGAAAGATTATTTGTGTATGTAATCAAATATCAGAAGGAGAAATTGTAGATTGCATAAGAAGGCCTCTTGGTGCTAGGACTGTGGAAGGGGTAAAGCGGAGAACAGGAGCTGGTTTCGGAAGCTGCCAAGGCTCTCATTGCTATCAAAAAATTGTAAATATATTAGCTAGAGAGCTAGATAAGAATATAACTGAAATTGTTGATGATTCCAAAAATTCTAAAGTTTTAGAAAGTAGAATAAAGGAGTTTAAAGATGTTTAATAATAGTAACAAAAAAGATATTTTTACATCTATAGTTAGAGTGAAAGGAAGTCAAAATCATAAAGTTATTCCAGTTAAAAGTACTAAAGAAGTCGATATAAGTCTTTGGAAGGAATTTTCAAAGGTTATATCCAGAATATATGTAAGTATTCCAATAAGAGTTGGTGATATAATATGCAAAAATGTATTAAATACAGGAATTGATATAATATGTACAAAAGATATCTTAGATGAATAAATAAGTAAAAATTGATAATAATAAAAGAGAATATAGTAATTATTGACATAATCATAAAATTATAATATATTAAAATTAATAATTTTATAGTAAACCGTTGAAGAGAATAGTAGTAACATCAATTATTTAAAGAGAGTCATTGGCTGGTGTAAAATGATAATAATTATGTTATGAATCCACCTCGGAGGGACTGTGATGAGCAGTACGGACTTAAACCGTTAGATTTAATTGAGTGAATAATATATTTTTATATTATTAATTAGGGTGGCAACGCGGAATCTTTCGTCCCTTTATGGGAAAAAGGTTCTTTTTTTTATTGAAAATAAATAATAAGAGAGGAGAAAGTGATTATTATGTTAGATTTAAAAAGGATAAGAACAAATCCAGATGAAATTAAAAAAGCCTTAAGAAATAGAGGGGAAGATTTTCAAGAATCAACAATAGATGAAATATTAGCATTAGATGAAGAAAGAAGGAAAATACTAGTTGAAGTAGAAAATCTAAAAAGTAAGAGAAATCAAGTTTCTGCAGAAATTCCAAAGTTAAAGAAAGAGGGAAAAGATGTTCAAGGAATAATGACTGAAATGAGAGAACTTGGAGATAAAATAAAGGAACTTGATACAAAAGTTTCAGAAGTGGATTCAAAAATAGAATATATATTATTAAGGATTCCTAATATTCCAAATCCTCAAGTACCTGAAGGAGATAGTGACGAAGATAATATTGAGATAAAGAAGTGGGGAGAAGTTACAAAATTTAATTTTGAACCAAAGGCTCACTGGGATTTAGGAACTGAGTTAGATATATTAGATTTCGAAAGAGGCGGTAAAGTAGCTGGATCAAGATTTACAATGTATAAAGGACTAGGAGCAAGATTAGAAAGAGCTGTTATTAGTTATTTCTTAGATAAGCATACTTTAGAAAATGGATATGAAGAAGTATTACCACCATATATGGTAAATAGAGATAGCATGACTGGTACAGGTCAATTACCTAAATTTGAAGAAGATGCATTTAAAGTTGAAAATAACGGATATTTCTTAATTCCTACAGCAGAGGTTCCAGTAACTAATATGTATAGAAATGAAACACTAAAGGGAGATGAACTTCCAATAAAACATGTTGCTTATTCAGCTTGTTTTAGAGCAGAAGCTGGATCTGCAGGAAGAGATACTAGAGGACTTATAAGACAACATCAGTTTAATAAGGTAGAATTAGTTAAGTTCTGTAAGCCAGAACAAAGCTATGAAGAGTTAGATAAATTAGTAAAGGATGCAGAATCAGTATTACAAGGACTAGGACTTCCATATAGAATAGTTAGAATATGTAAGGGTGACTTGGGCTTCACAGCAGCATTAAAATATGATTTAGAAGTTTGGATGCCAAGTTATAATAGATATGTTGAGATATCAAGCTGTTCAAACTTTGAGGAATTCCAAGCAAGAAGAGCTAATATCAAGTATAAGGAAACACCAAAGGATAAACCACAATTTGTTCATACATTAAATGGCTCAGGTGTTGCAATTGGAAGAGCAGTTGCTGCGATATTAGAAAATTATCAAAGAGAAGACGGTTCTATAGAAATTCCAGAAGTACTAAGACCATATATGCATTTAGATGAAATAAAAAGAAAATAAAATGTATATAAAAATAAAGGTTTCTGTTTTAATAGAAACCTTTATTTTTTGACATTGATAATTTTGTAGTTAAGTATTATAAATTGTCAAAAAAGTGGTTGACAATATTTTTTTCTGTTGATATAATAAATTTCGTTGCAAGGCTATTATGGAGAGATGGTCGAGCTGGCTTAAGGCACCGGTCTTGAAAACCGGCGTACCTTTACGGGTACCGTGGGTTCAAATCCCACTCTCTCCGCCAAAAACATCTAACAATTTTGTTAGATGTTTTTTTTATAAAAATATAGATATTAATAATCAAGTTGTTTTAAGGTTAGTAGCAATTTATCTATACCTATTTCTTTTAGTTTATATAAATTAATAAAAAATAATTTTAAGGATATAATATAAATGCAATAACAAAAATCAAAAAATTAGTTGACAATATATATAGTGGTTGATATAATAATACTTGTCGTATGACACAAATACGGAGAGATGGTCGAGCTGGCTTAAGGCACCGGTCTTGAAAACCGGCGTACCTCTACGGGTACCGTGGGTTCAAATCCCACTCTCTCCGCCATATAGAATCCCATAAGGGATATGTGGAGAAATACTCAAGTGGCTGAAGAGGTGCCCCTGCTAAGGGTATAGGTCGGAAGTGTCCGGCGCCCGGGTTCAAATCCCGGTTTCTCCGCCAAGAGCATCTAACTATGTTAGATGCTTTTTATTTTTCCTTAAACAATTGTTTAAACAAGTCAATTATATTCTTGTAAACAATTTCCCTAAATGATATACTATTTTTGTAATTATAAAATAGGGGGGAATAGAGATGGAAAAGAAATATGTGGTTGGTGTTGATTTAGGAGGAACTAAAATATACACTGCATTAGTAAACTTGGATGGACAAATTATAGAAGAAATCACAATAAAAACAGAAGCTGAAAAAGGTGAAAAAGTAGTATTAGATAATATTTTAAAAACAATAGATAAGGTATTAGAAAACGTAGATAGAAAAGAAGTAAAGGCTATAGGTATTGGCTCTCCAGGACCTTTAGATATTGAAAAGGGATTAATAGTTTATACGCCAAATTTACCATTTAAGAATTTTGAATTAGTAAAGCCAATAAAGGAAAGATATAATATTCCTACTTATTTAGATAATGATGCTAATGTAGCAACTTTAAGTGAGTTTATGTTCGGAGCTGGAAAAGGAAGTAAGAACATGGTTTATGTTACAGTAAGCACAGGTGTAGGTGGAGGTGCAATATTAAATGGTAACATATATAGAGGAAGTACAGCAAATGCATTAGAAATTGGACATATAACAGTAATGAAGGGTGGTCCAAGATGTGGATGTGGTAATACAGGCTGTGTTGAAGCTCTAGCATCAGGAACAGCTATAATGAAAAGAGCAAAAGAAGCTTTGGATAGTAAAGTTGAAACTTCATTAAGAAATTATGATAATGTTACTGCTAAGGAAGTATTCATAGAAGCAGAAAGAGGAGATAAGGTTTCAAAAGAGATATTAAATGATGCATTATCATATTTAGGAATAGGAATTGCCAATATAGCAAACTCCTTTGACCCAGATAAAATAATTATTGGAGGAGGAGTAAGTGAAGCAGGAAAAATAGTTTTTGATAAAATTGATGAAGAAATGCAAAGAAGATGCTTAACTACAATATATAATCATTGTAAAGTTGAAAAGGCCTTATTAGGGGGAAAAGCTGGGGTTTTAGGTGCAGCAGCATTAGCAATATTAGAAAGTAAATAAAAATTAAGATGAGCTTTATGAAACTATATCAAGAATGGGCAATAAAAAAGAAGAGTGGAAATACTCTTCTTTTTTTTATAATCACATTATATTTTGTTGTTAATTACATTAAAATATGGGTATTATTAATATATACAAAATTTATAATTAGGAGTGTATTATGGGAATAAGATTTATTTTTGGAAGAGCGGGAACAGGTAAAACTAGCTTTTGCTTAAATCAAATAAAAAATAAACTAAAGAATGATAAAAACAATAAATTAATATTACTGGTTCCAGAACAATATACCTTTGATACAGAAAAAAAGTTTTTAGATATAGTTACAGAAAGAGGTCTTTTAAGGGCGGAAGTAATAAGCTTTAAAAGAATGGCTAATATTGTTTTTGAAACTTGTGGCGGAAGAAGTAATATAAGAATGAATACTTCTGGGAAAAATATGCTTATATACAAAATATTAAAAGAAAGCTTAAAGGAACTTAAATATTTTAATAGGGTAGCCAAGCAGCAAGGTTTTGCAGGAATAATATCTGAAATGCTGACTGAATTTAAAAAATATAATATTTCCAAGGAAATGTTAGAGTTAAAAGAAGATGAAATACAGGATGAAAATTTAAGAAATAAAATAGAAGATCTTAAGCTTATATATAGCAAGTTCAATAATTTTATAGAAGATAAATTTATAGATTCAGATGATGATTTAACCTTATTAGCAAATAAATTAGTAAATTGTAATATATATGATGGAGCAGAAATATGGATAGATGAATTTACAACCTTTACTCCACAGCAATTAGAGGTAATTAAAATTCTAGCTAAAAAGGCAGAAAACATAAATATAACCCTATGTAGTGATAGCTTAGAAATTAATAATGATAAGGACCAAACTGATGTATTTGATGTAATAAGGAATACGGAAAGTTCAATTATTAAAATTATGAAAGAAAACAATATCCCTTATTTAGAACCTATAAATCTTAATAAAGGAACTCCTTATAGATTTAAAAATAGTGGAGAATTAGCACATTTAGAAAGGCACTTTTTCAATTATCCATTTAAAGAATATAAGGGAAAGAATAATAATGTAAGAATTTATAAAGCAAATAACAGCTATGATGAAATAGAGGTTATAGCAAAGAATATATTAAAATTAGTTAGAGATGAGGGCTATAGATTTAGAGATATAGCAGTTGTATGTAGGAACATAGAAAATTATGAAAAATTATCTTCGGTAATCTTCCAGGAATATAATATACCTTATTTTATAGATAAAAAAAGAGAGATATTAAATAATCCTTTAGTAATATTAATAATATCAGCTCTAGAAATAATAGGAAGTAACTGGTCTTACGAAAGCGTATTTAAGTATCTAAAAAGCGGTTTGATAAATATAGAAAAAGAATATATAGACATACTAGAAAATTATATTTTAGCTAATGGAATTAAGGGATATAAGTGGACTAAAGATTTATACGATAGAGAAGATATAACAGAAGAAGAAAATCTAATATTAGAAATAATGGACGAAATAAGAACTCCAATAATAAATCTTCAAAATAAGGTAAAGGGAAAAAAAGATATAAAAACTATTGCTACAAGCTTATATGAATTTTTATTAGAATTAGATATTTTTAATACATTAGATAAATGGTTAGATAGATTTAATGAGCTTGGAATGCAAGATAAGATAAAGGAATATGATCAGGTGCCTAAGATGGTTATTGAAATACTTGATCAAATAGTAGAAGTTTTAGGAGAAGAAGTTGTAGAGTTAAAGGAATTTACTAAAATACTTATTTCAGGTTTTGAGGAAAAGGAAATAGGTATTATACCAATGTCTATCGACCAAGTAAATATAGGAGATATTTCCCGTGTTAAGGGAAGAAATATAAAAGTTCTATTTATAATTGGAGTAAATGATGGAATAATTCCTTCCGCAAATAAAGAAGAGGGAATTATATCAGATAAAGAAAGGGATATTTTAAGGGATATTGGAATAAAACTGGCTTCAGATACAAAAACAAGAGCTTTTGAAGAGCAATTTATAATATACACAGGATTAACAATACCTTCAGATAAGCTTATGTTAACTTATCCAATGGCAGACTTTGAAGGAAAATCCTTAAGACCTTCAATAATTATTCCAAGACTTAAAAGAATATTTCCTAATATCATAGAAGAAAGTGAATTATATAATATTGAAGAGGAAAAGGATAGCTTTAATAAAATAACAGCACCAGTTCCAACCTTTAATGAGCTTATAAGTGCTTTAAGAATGGAATTTGAAAGGGAAAAGGTTGATGAGTATTGGGCAGAAACATATAAGTGGTTTGAAGAAAATGAAGAATTTAAAGAAAAGTCAAAGATAATATTTAAAGGGCTAACTTATACAAATTTAGTAGAAAAGGTACCAAGGGAGAAAATAAAAAGGCTTTATCAATCAGGAAATAAATTAATATTTAGTGTATCAAGAATAGAAAAATATGCCCAATGTCCTTTTTCATACTATGTTGCTTATGGATTAAAGGCTAAGGATAGAAAGGTTTATGAATTTACTGCTCCTGATCTAGGTTCCTTTATGCATGGTATTTTAGATGACTTTACAAATAGAGTAAGGGAAGAAAAAATAGCTTGGTCAGAATTAGATAAGAAAAAATGCAGCGAGATAGTTAATGAAATTGTAGATAAAAAACTTCAAGAAGATTCTAATTCAATATTAAATAGCACAAAAAAATATCAATATTTTGCTAATAGATTTAAAAAAACAATTACAAAGTCAGTAATAGTACTAACAGAACAAATGAAAAAGGGTAAATTTGAAGTTTTTAAAAATGAGTTTTCCTTTGGAAGTTTTCAAGATGGAGAACCAATAAAGATAGAATTACCATCAAAGGAGACAGTATATCTAGTTGGTAGAGTAGATAGAATTGATACCTTAGATTTAGATGGAAATACCTATATTAAAGTAATAGACTATAAAACAGGTAGAAAAGAATTTGACTTAACAGAAGTTTATTATGGACTACAGGTTCAGCTTTTAGTTTATTTAGATGCTCTAATAAAAAATTCTAAGTATATATTAGAAAAACAAGCAATGCCAGGAGCAATATTATACTTTAGAATAGATGATCCAATAATTAAATCAAATAAGAAGTTATCTGAAGAAGAAATAAAAGAAAACATATTAAAAGAATTAAAAATGAGTGGGTTGGTAATTAAAGATATAGATGTAGTTAAGTCTATAGATAAAGATATTGAAAAGTATTCGGTAATAATACCTGCAGCTATAAAGAAGGATGGAAACTTTTCATCTACAAGCTCTGTTGTAACAGAAGAACAATTTGAGTTGTTAAGAAAATATGTAAATGAGAAAATTGCCAGCCTTTGTGAAGAGATGTTAAGTGGAGAAATATTAATGGAACCAGCAAAAACAGGAAAGATAACTTTCTGTTCTTATTGCGATTATTCATCTATATGTCAGTTTGATACTGGAATAGAAAATAATAAATATAAACTTATATTGAAGAAGAATAAGGATGAAGTATGGAGTCTTATGGAAAAGGCAATTAAGGAGAAGGGAGGAGAGAGATAGCTATGGGAGCAACAAAATGGACTGAGGATCAGTTAAAGGCAATAGAAACGAGAGGATGTAATTTATTAGTTGCAGCAGCAGCAGGTTCAGGGAAAACAGCAGTTTTAGTTGAAAGAATAATAAGAATAATAACTAATGAAGAAAATTCAGTTGATATAGATAGATTATTAGTTGTTACTTTTACATCAGCAGCTGCTGCTGAGATGAGGGAAAGAATAGCAGCTGCCGTATCAAAGGAACTAGAGAAAAATCCCAACTCTAAGCTAATGCAAAAGCAATTGACCCTTTTAAGCAGGGCTAATATTACTACAATGCATTCCTTTTGTTTAGATGTTATAAAAAATAATTATCACACCATAGATTTAGATCCAACTTTTAGAATATCAGATGAAACAGAAAATACATTATTAATGCTTGAAATAATAAATGATATGTTTGAGGATTACTATGAAAAAGAGGATATGAAATTTAGAAATTTAATAGAAGCTTTTAGTGATTCTAGGGATGATCAAAGGTTAAAAGACATAGTTTTAGATTTATATAAATTTTCTATGAGTGGACCATGGCCAGAAAAGTGGCTTTATGAAAATGCAGAAAAATTTAATATAAATTCAATGGAAGAACTAAATAATTCTGTTTGGATAAATATATTAAGAACCAATATGAAAATAGAGATTGAAGGTTTTATAAAGATTTTAGAAAGGGCTATAAGCATAATAAGGGCTACAGATGGACTAGAGCCTTATGAAGAGACCTTTATGGAAGATTTGGAAATGTTTAAGGAATTATATTACTCTCTAGATAAGGGATTAGATGAAATTTATAAAGCTTCAACCAATATAAATTTTGGAAGATTAAAGGTTGTAAAAAAGGATAAGGTTTCGGATGTAAATAGTCAAAACTTAGTTAAATCAATAAGAGATGATATAAAGAAAAAACTATCTAAGCTAATAAATGATAATTTTTCAATGGAGCCTCAAGATATATTAAGTGGAATAAAAAATTCCTATCCATTTATTAAGAAATTAACTGAATTAACCCTAGAATTTATGAGAAGATTCCAGGAAAGGAAAAGAGAGAGAAATATATTAGATTTTAACGACTTAGAACATCTTTGCTTAAAGATTTTAACTAATCTTGATGAAGAGGGTAATGTACTTCCATCAAAGGTAGCTGAAGATTTTAGGGAGTTTTTTGATGAAGTTTTAGTAGATGAATATCAAGATTCAAATAATGTGCAAGAAGCAATAATTGAATTAGTTTCACGAAAAAATCTAGACAATCCGAATGTATTTATGGTTGGAGATGTAAAGCAAAGTATTTATAGATTTAGACAGGCAAAGCCGGAATTATTTTTAGATAAGTATAATAGTTATCCTTTAAAAGAAGGAGAAAAAAATAGAAAAATTCAACTTTATAAGAACTTTAGAAGTAGAAAAGAAGTTATAGAGGGTGTTAACTATATTTTTAAGGAAGTAATGTCTAAAGTAGTTGGAGAAATTGAGTATACAGATGAGGAAGTATTAAACCTTGGCGCTAATTATAAGGAAGCAGAGAATGAAAATATTATTGTAGGAGGACCAATAGAACTTCATATATTAGATAAATCTGGTCAATATAAAGAAGAGCTAGAGCCTAAGGAAGAAGTTCAGGACAACAGAGAAGATGATGCAGAAGAGGATGTAGATGCGATTGCTTTGGAAGCGAGAATTGTTGCAAAAAGAATAAAGGAGTTAATCAGCGGTACTGGTGATAAAAGTTTTAAGGTGTATGACAAAAATTTAGATGAGTATAGGCCTTTAAAATATAAGGATATAGTTATATTGTTAAGAACTACAAAGAATTGGTCTGAAGTATTTTTAGAGGAATTAGGGACTGATGGGATACCAGTTTATGCAGATACGGGAACTGGATATTTTGAAACGATAGAAATAAGAACAATGATGTCCCTTCTTCAAGTAATAGATAATCCAAGACAGGATATACCTATTATAGCTGTTTTAAGATCTCCAATTGTAGGTTTTACTGCTGAAGAATTAAGTGATATAAGGCTTTTAGATAAGGATAAATATTTCTATGAAATTATAAAGGAAGTTTCAGAAGGATATTATGACGTTTCTGAAAGATTAAAAGAAAAGTGCAATAACTTTATAAAGAATTTAGAAAAGTGGAGAGAAAGATCAATATATACTCCTATAGACGAATTTATATGGTATTTATATATGGATACTGCTTATTTTGGATATGTTGCTGCAATGCCTAATGGAAAACTAAGGCAGGCAAATTTAAAAATACTATTTCAGAGGGCAAAACAGTTTGAAGAAACTAGCTTTAAGGGATTATTTAATTTCATTAATTTTATAAATAAGCTAAGACATTCTTCTGGAGATATGGGTAGTGCAAAAATTTTGGGAGAGCATGAAGATGTAGTAAGGATAATGAGCATACATAAGAGTAAGGGACTGGAGTTTCCTGTTGTATTTACTTCAGGTTTTGGAAAACAGTTTAATCTACAAGACTTAAGAAAATCAATTTTATATCATGATGAATTAGGTTTTGGTCCTGATTATGTAGATTTAGAAAATAGATTATCTTATAGTACTATTGCAAAAGAAGCAATAAAGAAAAAAGTTCTTTTTGAAACTTTATCGGAGGAAATGAGAATTCTATATGTTGCCTTTACAAGAGCAAGGGAAAAACTTATTATAACAGGATCTGTTAAAAATTTAGAGAGTTCCCTTAAGGCTTGGTTATCAGCAGCTTCTATGGATGAGAAGATTATACCTGCTGCTGAAGTTCTTAAAGGAAAAAGCTATTTAGATTGGGTTGGTATGGCTATAACAAAACATAGAGATGGCGAAAAACTTAGAAATGGGGAATTAATTGAAAATATAATTGATGATTCATCAAGTTGGGATGTCTATATGTGGACTAAAAATGATTTATCTGTGGATAAAAATAATTCTGATGTGGATGAAAATAAAAAAAATGATTTATTTATTAATAGAAATGTAGCACATATAAATAAAGAAATAAAGAGAAGGCTTGATTACAAATATAAATATGAAAAAACATTTTCTCTTCCAAGCAATATATCTGTTTCTGATCTAAAGAGAGCTCTATATGATAGTGAGGATGATGAAGTTAGAACCTTAAATGCCTTTAAGGAAAAGGAAGTTATTAAGCCTAAGTTTTTACAAGAGAAAAGGGGTTTATCTTCTGCAGAGAGGGGAACAGTTGCCCATTTCATAATGCAGAAATTAGATTTAAATTATGTTGAAACAGAAGGGGAAATAAAAGCTCAAATAGATAAAATGAAGGAAAAGAAATTATTAAACGAAGAAGAAATAAAGGCTGTGGAAAAAATAAATTTTGCACACTTCTTTAAAAGTAGCTTAGGAAAGAGGTTAATTAAGTCTTATAAAGAAGGAAGATTAGTAAAAAGAGAATTACCTTTTTATACAGAAATAAGTTCTTTAGAATTAGAGTCAGACCTTCCCGAAGAAACTTATAAAGATGAAAAAATAAGACTTCAAGGAATAATAGATTGCTTTTTTGAAGAAGAAGATGGAATTGTCCTATTTGATTATAAAACAGATTATGTGGAAAGAGGAAATGAAGAAAAGATATTAGATAAATATAAGATGCAAATAAAATATTATAAGAAGGCCTTAGAAAAGATAACAAATAAACAGGTTAAAGAGTGTTACTTATACCTCTTTGGAATAAACAAAGAAGTAGAAATGAAGCTATAAATTATTAAAAGAGTAACCAGACGTGCTAAGTTATTTAGCAGTCTGGTTTTTTACTATCTAAGAAAGTTTTAGATAAGTTTAATAAACTTTCCTTATTATTTAAATTAGGATTTTTCAACGTTTCATCTAATAAATAATTAAGAATATCACCAATTAATTTACATCTAGGAATATTAAAAAACTTTATTAAATCTTCACCATTAATATTTAAATCTTTAATATATAGAGGTTCTTCATTAGAAAGTATATCAGAAACAGTATCCCTAATATAATCAACCTTCTTTATAAAAGGAGCTGGATTATCTAGAGCCTTTATATCCGCTTTTTGAAGTTCAAATAATAAATATATTAAGTTCTCACCTATTTCTAATAAATATTTTTTTATTTCATACCTTGTAGGCATATAATTTACTTTTAAAACAAGGTGATGTTCTATAAGCTTAGAAACAGAATTTACTGTATAATTATCAAATTTTAAATCTTTTAAAATTCTTTTTGACATTATAGAGCCTTCAATATTATGCTTTGGAAACCTATAAATTCCATCAGCTTCTAATGTTAAAGTGTTTAGCTTTCCAACATCATGAAGCAATGCCGAAAGCATCAGAATAAGGTTATTATTTTTTATATTATCTATCACCTTAAGAGTATGACCAAATACATCTCTATTATGCTTAATACTTAAAGGACTATAATTAACTAATAAATTTAATTCAGGAATAATAAATTCTAGAAGTCCAGTTTTTTGTAGCAATTTTATTCCTTTAGATGGAGCTCTAGATATAAGTATTTTGCAAAGCTCATCTCTAATTCTTTCTTTACTTATATTTTTTATTAAGTCAGCATTATTAATAATGGCTCTATAGGTTTTTCTTTCAATTTCAAATTCTAGCTGGCAGCTAAATCTAATTGCTCTTAACATTCTTAAGGCATCTTCCTTAAAGCGTTTATCTGCATCTCCAACACATCTTATAATTTTATTATTAAGGTCGTCAATTCCATTAAAATAGTCAATTAGGCCTAACTTATCATTATAGGCTAAGGCATTTACGGTAAAATCCCTTCTTGATAAGTCATCTTTTATATCAGTTACAAAATCAACCCTTGATGGATGCCTGTTATCTAAATAATCCCCTTCAGTTCTAAAGGTAGTAACTTCATAGTTATTATTATTTATAACAACAGTTACAGTACCATGTTTAATTCCTGTTGGAATAGTTTTGCTAAATAAAGAAATAGTATCTTCTGGTTTAGCAGATGTTGTAATATCATAGTCTTTAGGATTTATATTAAGAAGAAGGTCACGGAGGCATCCTCCTACAATAAAAGCATCAAAATTATTTTTATAAAATTTATCAATTATAAAGTTTACATCCTCTGGTATAAAAATTCTCATAGCATAACCTTCCTTAATTAGTCTATTATAATCATATTATAATAAAAGAAAAATAAAAACCCCTATAGTAATAATAGAGGTTTATTAGTTAATTATTATTTTAGTTCCATTAGGAATATTGTCATAAAGCCATTTAGCGTCTTCTACACTAAGTCTTATACAACCATGAGAAGCAGGTTTCCCTAAGGTGTTATCTACTATTGTGCTTTGACTTTCATCAAAGGGAACAGAATGAAATAGGTAATCTCCCATAAATTGAACCCAATACTTAGCTCCTTGATTAAATTCAGGAGAGAAAAACCACTCTCCTCTATTTATTACTGAAAAAATACCTTTTGGAGTTTCCTTTCCTTCTACTCCAGTAGAAGAAATAAAGCTTTTTATTAAGGACCAATTATCTGTATTACCTTCATAAATATAAGTTTTCTGCTCATTTAAGTTTAAGTAAATAAGATAGTTGGTATTGCTGCTAATAGATAATGTATTTATATTGTTTATGGTAATAGCTTCTAAAATTGCGCTAGAAGTATATATATCTGCTTCAGAATCATATTCTTCCCTAAATAGTTTCAATGAGGATATTTTATTAGATATATCAGAATCGTTTTCTTCTATTAGCTTAGTGTCATGTTGGGATAGAAGGTTAATTGCATTTGTATAATATTTGTTTGCAGCTAATTTGTCTGCTTCATTTAGCAAGTAATTTTTATATTTAGTTTTACATTTTTCAATATAATCTTTAGCAATCGATTTTTCATCTTCAGAGTTAGAAGAATTAAAGACTAAATTGAAGTATTCAAAAGCTTTAGAATAATCTTCTGAATTATAGCAGTTAATTCCAAGTTCTAAATACTTTTCTGTTGTTTCAAGCTTTACCTCAGAGTTAATATTTGAGTTTGTTTCAATCATTTCTGGGTTTAATGCTGCTATTAATTTATCTAAGGAAGAATTTAAAATATTATATTTTTTTATTTCACTTAAAATAATGGTGGCTTGATTTTTAGTGATTTCTTCATTTTTTAAAGCATTGCATATTTTTGCAATAATTTTAGTAAAATAATTACTTAAATCATCTTGTAATTTATTTGATTTTAATGAAGTAATCATATTATTATCTAAGGTTTCTTTAGCTTCTTCAAATTTAGAATTATTAAAGAAAACATAGAATTCCTCAAGAGTTTTATTATATTTAACATTTAAGAATAAATTACTTATAAAAAGTGCCAAGAATAATGAAAAAGTAATAGAAAGAAACTTAAAAAAGGAAAAGTTTCCTTTGTGTTTTTTATGTTTAAACATTTTAAAACCTCCATATGATCTATGGTATAATTATTAACCAAAGATAAGAAGTTTAATCTTAAAATTAAAGGAAATTTAAAATGTGATAGGTTTATAAAGAAAAATATATATGTTAGAATCAATTAATAATGGTTGAATTATTAATTGGAGGATAATATGAAAGAAAAAATTAGATTTATAGATATGTTTAAGATAAGCCTTTTTAGCCCATCAAATTACAAGAAATTACTTAAATTAGGTATAGGCAGAATAGTATTATATTTATTTATTTTAAGTATAATAGTTGGAGTTCCCAATAGTATTAGTCAAGCTATGATTTTTAGTAAGGAACAAAGAGTGCTAGTTAATTCATTAGAAAATGAAGAGTATTCTTTTGAAATAAAAGAGGGAATACTTAATTATAAAAGTTCTCCAACAAAAATAGATATGGGGCAATATATTTTTTACATTGACGCAAATAAAGAATTAAAAGATATAGAATCTTTAAGAAATATATTAATACATAAAGATTATTCAGTTGCCATACTTAAGGATGGAATTGCAGCGGATTTTAATGGGGAAAAAATGAAGATAAATTATACAGATAATGGATTAGTAGCCTTAAACAATAAAGAATTAATAGAAGTTGTTAAATTTATGAATATAATTATTTATATTGGCATATTTATTTATATAATTGCAATATTTATTGGTGCAATAATTGATGCGATACTTCTTTCTTTTTTAGCATTTATAATAATTAGAGCACAAAGAATAAAATTAACTTATGATAGTATATTAAAATTATCTATATGCTCTATGACTTTACCAATAATAATTACAATAGTAAGTATATCAGGGTCTATAGGAATGTTTATTGGAGGGGCATATTTATTCTTAGCAATTAATAATATAAAAAGGGATATTTATATATAAGTCGCAAGAAAAAAATGGAAAAATATCTTGTAAATATTGTTAATAATTTTTTAATATGTTAAACTATTGTAAATGATTATTTTACAGGTATAGAGGGGAAACTTGTTATGATTGATGACAAATTATTAATGGAAAGCGCTATGAATAATAATCTTAATATAAATAATTATTTCTTAACTAAGGAATTAAATAATACAAAAGAAGAAGTAGTAAAAATCATAACAGAATTAGAAGAAAAAGAATCATTACAAGAAAATTTTTTACTTAATATTTCACACGATCTTAGAAGTCATTTAAGTGTGATTTTAAGTGTTATTCAGGTTATGAATTCTGGCAGCGTAAGCATAAATGATAAAAAAGCAAGAGAATATATATATACAATAAAGAAAAATAGCTTAAAAATGTTAAGGTTAATAAATAACTTAATAGATACAAATAAACTTAAGAATAATTATTATACTTTAAATAAAAAAAATATAGATATAGTTTCTATGATTGAAGGAACAGTAGGGTGTATAGATAAATATGCGAAGCAAAAAAATATACAATTAATATTTGATACAAATGAAGAAGAGTGCATTATGTCTGCAGATCCTAGTGTTATAGATAGAATAATAATGAACTTGATTTCTAATGCAATAAAGTTTACTTATGAAGATACTAACATATATGTAACATTAGTTATTAAAGATGGTTTTATAAAAATATCAATAAAGGATGAAGGGCCAGGAATTCCTAAGAAAGATCAAGAAAAAATATTTGGCAGGTATTATAGAATAAATGATATAAAAAGAGAAAACTCTGGCAGTGGAATGGGGTTAGATCTTGTAAAATACTTGGTTAAATCTCATAATGGTAAAATTGAATTAATCAGTGAAGAAAATAAAGGATGCGAATTTATAGTAACGTTTCCAATATTAATAGAAGAAGAAAAGGAAACACATCAAATTAATCAAGATAGCAGAATAGAAAGATTAGAAGTAGAGTTTTCTGATATTTATTAAAAAGAAAATGTTTGTTGATTTAGATACTAAGTTATGATAAAATAACTAGTGTTAAATTCTGCGGTGGTAGCTCAGTTGGATAGAGTAGCTGGCTACGAACCAGTTGGTCGGGGGTTCGAATCCTCTCCACCGTACCACAACCTTGTAAACATTGAGTTTACAGGGTTTTTTGTTTTTTAAGATTAAAAATTAATTCAATTAGAATTGTTGAAATTAAGAAAGAGCTATGTAATTATAAAAATATATAATCAGATTATTAGTATTGAAGAGGAGTTTATTATGGGTAAAATAATTGAGATATGCTGTGGTAGTTATTATGATGCACTTGAAAGTTATAAAGGTGGTGCAAAAAGAATTGAATTAAACTCAGCTTTGTATTTAGGAGGATTAACACCATCCTTAGGCTCTTTAAAACTTACAAAAGAAAATACTGACCTTAAGGTTATTTGTATGGTTCGTCCTAGGGCTGGTGGATTTACATACAATCAAAAAGATATTGAAGTTATGTTCTATGATGCAGAAATACTTATGGAAAATGGGGCAGATGGGTTAGCCTTTGGCTTCTTAAATGAAGATGCAACAGTTAATAAGAACCTAACTAAAAAAATGGTTGATTTAATTCATAAGTATAATGGAGAGGCAGTATTTCATAGGGCCTTTGATTGTGTAAAAGATCCAGAAAAAGGTATAGAGGAATTAATTGAAATTGGGGTTGATAGGCTCTTAACAAGTGGTTTAAAGGAAAAGGCCTGGGATGGCAGGGATATGATTGCTCACTTACAAAAAAGATATGGGGATAGAATAGAAATTCTAGCAGGCAGTGGAATTAATGAAAAAAATGCAGTCGAATTAATGAAGAAAACTGGAATTTATCAAATACATTCTTCTTGTAAGGCTTGGATAAATGATCCAACTGCTTCGGCAGCCAATGTAAGCTATTCCTATGCAAGTGTACCAAATGAAAATAAATATGATGTTGTTTCTATGGAGAAGGTAAAATCCTTAGTGAAAAGTGTACTAAATGAAGGATAAGATTTCCTTTTAGGGATAAGTTTCTATTTATTGGGTAAATTAAAAGTATATAATAAATAGAAAAGGAATTATATTTATGGAAGTAGATATTTTAATAAATTTACTAGAGGAACATAATGAAGGAAGTATTTTAGTTTCAAAAAAGTTTAAGCCTAGGGAAGTAATATTTTTATATGAGGAAAAAAATAAAAATATATTAGAAGCAATGAAAAATTATTATAAAGATAACCTTCCCCTAATAAAATTTAATGCTATTAAGATTAAAAAGGGAGAAGTGGAGAGATTAGAAGAAATAATAAGAATTAATAAAAATAAAAAGCTTTTAGTTAATTTAACTGGTGGAAGTAGAATAAACTCAATAATTTTATTAAATACATGCAAAAATTATAAAGTGAAGTCAATTTTTATTAATATAAAAGATAAAATTCTATATGTCATAGATGAAGATATAAAAATTATAAGGGAAGAATATGAAGACTTAGAATTAAGCAGCATTTTAAAGGCATCAGGCAAGGAAATAGTATATGATTCTAGTGAATTCCTTAATAATAAAAACTTAGAATATATAACTAAAAATATATATAAAAATTTAGACATATGGCACAAGTATAAGCAAAGACTTTATGATATAAAGGTGTTTAGTCATAGTGAAGAAGACAATAAAAGAATTATTATAAAAACAAAATTGTTAGATAATGATGAAAGGAAACTTTTAGATAAAATTCTATTAAAATTAAGGGAGATGCAAGAAATAGCTTTTAAAAATATTAGTGATAGTGAAATAGAAGTTAAATTTAAAAATGATTATTTAAAGCCTTTTATATTCAAAACAGGTACTTGGCTTGAATTTGCCACAAGATTAATAATAAGTGAAATTGAAGGTATAGATGAGGTTAAAAGCGGCCTAGTATTTCTTTGGGATTATTCTAATTCAATTATTAAAAACGAAGTAGATGTGGTAGCAGTAAAAGATTCTGTAGTAAGCTGCATATCTTGTAAAGATAGCGAAAAGTATGATGAAGATGCCTTAAATGAATTAAATGTATATGCCCTTAAGATAGGTGGAGAAGATGCAAATAAAATATTAGTTGCAACTAAAGAACCTATTAAAAATACAATAAAGGAAAGAGTTAAGGAAATGAATATAAGCTTAATAATATTTGATGGAAATGAAGAAGAGTTTAAAAAGGAAATAAAAAAAGCAATATATAAAAATAATAAAAGCTGATTATTTTCAAAAAATGAAAATGTTTACTAATTCCCTCTTATATAATTAAATTATAAATACTAATTAATGTGGGGGGAATAATATGAGTAAAAAACCATTAAAAATAGTTACAATAGGTGGAGGTTCCAGCTATACTCCAGAACTTGTTGAAGGATTAATAAAAAGATATGATGAAATGCCTGTAAGTGATTATTGGTTAGTTGATATTGAAGAAGGAAAAGAAAAATTAGAAATAGTAGGTGCCTTAGCAAAAAGAATGGTAGAAAAAGCCGGAGTACCTATGAATATTCACCTAACTTTAGATAGAAGAGAAGCTTTAAAGGATGCTGATTTTGTTACTACACAATTAAGAGTAGGCTTATTAGATGCAAGAGTTAAGGATGAAAGAATCCCTTTAAGTTATGGTTTTTTAGGCCAAGAAACAAATGGTGCTGGAGGATTATTTAAGGCATTAAGAACTGTTCCAGTAATTTTAGACATTGCAAAGGATATGAGTGAATTATGTCCTGATGCTTGGTTAATAAACTTTACTAATCCAGCAGGGATAGTTACTGAAGCTTTATTAAGATATGGTGTTCATAAAAAGGTAGTAGGAGTATGCAATGTTCCAATAGGAATGGAATTTGGCTTTGCAGATGCTCTTGGAGTAGATAAAGAAAGAATAACTGTTGACTTTGCTGGATTAAATCATATGGTCTATGCTGAAAGAGTATATTTAGATGGAAGAGATGTTACATCTCAGCTTATAGATATATTAACAAACAATAATTCAAAGTCACAAACAATGGCAAATATTGCAGCACTTGATTGGGACCCAGCAACTATAAAGGCTTTTGGAGTACTTCCTTGCCCTTATCATAGATATTATTATAAAAAACAAGAAATGTTAAATCATGAACTTGAAGAATTTAAAAATGGAAAAACAAGAGCAGAAGTTGTTAAGGAAGTAGAAAAAAGACTATTTGAACTTTATAAGAATCCAGAATTAAAGGATAAGCCAGAAGAATTATCTAGACGTGGTGGTGCTCATTATTCAGATGTAGCTTGCAACGTTATAAATGGTATATATAATGATAAAAATACCATTATTGCAGTTAACACTAGAAATAATGGTACCTTAAAACAATTTGAGGATGCTTCAGCTATTGAAGTAAGCTGTTATGTAGGTAAAAATGGTCCAGTACCAGTAGAAACAGTTACAGATCTTCCTATCTTTGCTCAAGGCTTAGCAGGTCAAATAAAAGCTTTTGAAAGACTTGCAGCAGAAGCAGCATACACAGGAGACTATAATACAGCTTTAGCAGCTATGGTAACAAATCCATTAGTAGCTGATGATAAAAAAGGTAGAAAACTTTTAAATGAGATGTTATTAGCTCATAAAGATTATTTACCACAATTTAAAAAGGTTATAGATGTTTTAGAAAAGGTTGAAAGAGCAGAATTTTAAAAATTGAGAACTTACAATACCAAAATTTAAGAATAAATTTATAAGGAAGTGTACAATGCACTTCCTTATTGTTTTTATGGTTAGTATAGTTTAAAGTATTTTAAAACTGCTAATATTAATTACTATAAAGGCTTCCATATCTAATATAAATATATTCAATTAGAAAACTTAGATCATATCTATGGCTTTGAGGAAATTCATTAGAATTATTTTTTGGAGGTAGATGTATTATATAATCGCTTCTTTTTTCGTATTCCGGTATTTTTTTTTCTGTAATGATAACTAATGAAGCTGAGCTTTTTTCTATTTTTCTCCATAATCTTTCATGATATATAGGAAACCTACCTGTTGGAGAAATTAGAATAGCTAGGGAATTTTCATCTAAAGTATCTGCCAATTTTTCTTGATCTTGAACATCAATGGCATGAAAAATTAGTTTAGAAATATTAGCAAGTTTTCTTTGAAGATCCTGGGCCATTAATTGTGAAAATTGAGTTCCAAATATGCATACATTATTTTTTGAATAAATAAGTTCTATTACTCTATCTACAATTTTTAAATCAAGGAAATTCTTTAAATTATTTATTTCGGTTATTATTTGACTTGTCATATCTTCAAATATAGTTTCTCTTGAAACATTATTATCAAGAGTTTTGTTTTTTATTATTTCTTCATTAATATTTATATTTATTTTTATACTTCTTTTAAATTCTATTAGGCTGGAATAGCCTAGTTTATGGCAAAACCTTGTTATAGCAGCAGGAGAAGTATAACAAAGATCGGCTAGTTTATTTATAGACATATCAGGAATTAATCTTATGTTTTTTAGCATATTAATTGCAATATTATAATTAATATCATTTTCTTTGCTGCTATTTAAAAATAATAATAACCTATAAATTAAATCACCCATAATAATACTCCTAACTAATAATCTTTTTGCCTATCGAGGAACCCATTAAAACTTTACATTCAAAGCCTTTATTTGTTTGCTCAATTATATCCTCATCAATTTTTACTTTTCCTTTTTTCAAGAATAATATTGTGGTGGAACCTCCAAATTTAAAATATCCTTTTTCAGCGCCCTTTTCAACTTTAGTATTAGGTTTATAAGTTTGAATTATTGATCCAACACAAGTGGCACCAACTTCTATATGAAGCACATCACCAAAATTTTCAGATTTAAATATTGACCATTCTCTTTTATTTTGACAATAAAGTTTAGGAATTTTTTCAATAGCTATAGGATTAACTGAATAATAATTTCCATTTATAAAGTGATTTTCTAGAGGGATTCCCTTATCTATGAAGTGAAATCTATGATAATCTGTAGGGCATAATCTTAAAATTAAACAAGTTCCTCCTTCATATTGTCTAGCTATAGTATCATCAGCTATAAGTTCAGATAAGTTATAGTGAATTCCTTTTACTTGAATTAACTTATCTATAGATATATTTTCGTAGGCCAATAAACGCCCGTCTCCCGGAGAAATTAATATATTATCTTCTTTATTAATAGGTCTTGCTTCTTTTTTTAATTCCCTTATAAAAAAGTCATTAAAGCTTTCAAAGTCAGTTTCTCTCTTTAAAAAGTAATTACTATCTATATTAAATTCCTTAATAAAGTCAGGAATCTTTCTTTTACTAAATTTGCTATCACAATAAAAGCCATAAAGTTTAGAAAATAATTTCTTTTTAATAAATAGTTCAGTTAGGCTTTTTCCTAGTGGTGACTCATAACACCATTTTAAATATTTATCTCCTGCTACTTTTTCAATTTCATATTTTCTTTTTTCTCTATTATATACTTGTATCATAAGTTACCTCATAAATTATATTTTATGATATTATAATAACATAAATATAATACTAATTAAATTATATAAATATGGAGGTTTATTATGTTAGAGGGAATTGTAGAATTAGTAACGCCGATAATTATTAGTATTCTTGAGTTAATGGGGATATTAATAATAATAGTAGGAGCAATTAAGGCTTTTTACAAATTTGCACTAGGAATACTTACAAAAAAGAGTTTTCCAATAAAGGTAGAATTTGCTCAATCATTAACTTTAGCACTTGAATTTAAATTAGGAGCGGAAATTTTAAAAACAGTTATAGTAAGATCCTTAGAGGAAATGTACATATTAGCAGCAATAATCATCTTAAGAGCCATTTTAGCCTTTGTTATCCATTGGGAAATGAAAGAATAGTAGATGTAAATAATGAAAATATAATAATTTTTAAATAAAGTTTAGAAAAAATAAAAATTGTTAAAAAAGTATCTAAGAATAGATAAAAAAATTATAAGTTTTTTACAAAAAACATCAAAAATGAAGTCTGCTGGATATAATTTACTGAAAAAGAAGGTTGTCCAATTGATAAATTTGTCGTAAAATCAAATGTGGAGAAAATCGCGCCAATACAAATAATTGTGAAATAATAATAATTATTATAAGTTGAATACATAGTAATTATCAAAGCACTTATAGGGGGAGTTTTTAAATGAAGAATATAACTATAAATGGCATTAATATAACAGTAGATGATGATTCAAATTTAATGAAAGTTGCTAAAGAAAACGGAATAGATATTCCAGCCCTTTGCTTTCTTGATGATTGTAGTAATGTTGGACAATGTGGTGTATGTTTAGTAGAAATAGAGGGACAAGATGAACTTCAAAAAGCTTGCTGTATAAAACCAGAAGATGGAATGGTTATTAATACAAGTACAGAAAGAGTTCAAGAACAGGTTAAATTAAGAGTTTCTGAACTTTTAGACAAGCATGAATTTAAATGTGGACCATGTAGCAGAAGAGAAAACTGCGAGTTCTTAAAATTAGTAATTAAAACTAAGGCTAAAGCATCTAAGCCTTTTATAGTACAAGATAAATCAGAATATGTTGATGAAAGAAGTGCATCTATAGTAATAGATAGAACAAAATGTGTTAAGTGTGGTAGATGTGTTGCAGCTTGTAAGACTAAAACTAGTACTGAAATAATTAAATTTATAGATGTAGATGGAGATAAGATTATCGGAACAGATAACTTAAAGTGCTTTGATGAAACAAATTGCTTACTATGTGGACAATGTGTAATTGCATGCCCTGTTGCTGCATTACAAGAAAAATCACATATTGATAGAGTTAAGGAAGCCTTAGCAGATGAAAAGAAACATGTAATTGTAGCTATAGCACCATCTGTTAGAACAGCAATGGGTGAAGCCTTTAAAATGGGATATGGAGTTGACGTAACAGGTAAACTTTATACTGCATTAAGAATGCTTGGTTTTGATAAGGTATTTGATATTAACTTTGGAGCTGATATGACAATAATGGAAGAAGCTACAGAGCTTATACAAAGAATTAAAAATGGAGGACCATTCCCTATGTTTACTTCTTGCTGTCCAGGTTGGGTAAGACAAGTAGAAAATTATTTCCCAGAATTCTTAGGAAATTTATCAACTGCTAAGTCACCTCAACAAATATTTGGTACAGCAAGTAAAACTTATTATCCAGCAGTTGAAGGATTAGATCCAAAAGATGTATTCACAGTTACAGTAATGCCTTGTACAGCTAAGAAATATGAAGCTGACAGACCAGGAATGGAATTTGAAGGCATAAGAAATATAGATGCTGTAATTACAACAAGGGAATTAGCTAAAATGATAAAAGATGCAAAAATCAAATTTGCTGAATTAGAAGATAGTGAAGTTGATCCAGCAATGGGAGAATACTCTGGTGCAGGTGCTATCTTTGGTGCAACTGGTGGAGTTATGGAGGCAGCTTTAAGATCAGCTAAGGATTTTGTTGAGGGAGAATACTTAGATAAGATTGATTATGAAGAAGTAAGAGGTCTTGAAGGAATAAAAGAAGCTGTTGTTGAAATTGGTGGAGAAAAATATAATGTTGCAGTTATTAATGGATCATCAAACTTATTTAAGTTTATGAATAGCGGTAAACTTAATGAAAAGCAATATCATTTTATAGAAGTAATGGCATGTAATGGTGGATGCGTAAATGGTGGTGGACAACCACACGTAAATGCAACAGATAGGATGAATATAGATATAAGAAAAGTAAGAGCATCAGTTTTATACAACCAAGATAAGAATATTGTTAAAAAGAGAAAGTCACATGAAAATAGTGCATTATTAAAAATGTATGATACTTATATGGGTAAACCAGGTGAAGGTAAGGCTCACGAATTATTACATTTTAAATATACTAAATAAGCTAATTTAGGGGAACTGCTACAATTTTTGTAGCAGTTTTCTTTGCATAAAATAAAAGGCAAAAAAGATTATTTTTTAATATATAAGGCTTATGGAGGTTTTTGTTTTTTGAAAATTTTTGTATTTAATTTATGATATAATTATCAGTAAATGTATAAATGGAGGGGATTTTATGAAGTACTTAGCTTCCGATTTGGATGGAACATTGCTCCAAAAAGATGACTCTATAAGAGAAGAGGATGTACAAGCTATATTAAGATTTAAGTCTGAAGGAAATAAGTTAATTATTTCTACAGGAAGGCCCTTAGAAGGCATAAAAAGAGCTTTAAATAATTATCCTCAAATAAAATATGATTACCTAGTAGCTTGCAATGGATCAGTAGTATTAGATAAGGATGATAATGTTATATACGATAATTATATTGATGCTGAAATTGCTAAACTTATATTTAAAGATATTATAGAATATAAAAATATGTTTGTTCATTTTGAAAATGAGGGAATTGCTTATTCTATAGAGACTGAGATTGAAGTGAAAAATCAAATAGGAGAATTATTTAAAAATATACTTCCTAAGGAAATAGTATTAAATGAAAACAGGAAGTACCCAATAATAAGTGTAATGGCAATAGATGAAGATATAAAGGCAGCTGAAGAAATAAAGAATAAATTAATTAAAAATTATGGAGATAGAATTGAAGCCTTTAGAAATCAATTCTTTGTTGATATAGCTCCTAAAAACTGCTCTAAGGGAATTGCATTAAAAAATTTATCAGATAAGATAGGAATTAAGTTAGAAAATTTATATGTTATAGGTGATTCTTATAATGACATTTCAATGTTTGAGATAACAGATAAAAGCTTTACCTTTACTTATGCAGAAGATGGGGTAAAGAAGCAGGCTAATAATATAGTTAATAGCGTAGCTGAATGTATTAATAAGATACTTGTATTCAATTAATATTGGAAAATATTTTACAAAAGGTTTAAAAAGGCAGATTCGATTAGAATCTGCCTTTCACTATATATTAATTTATTTAGTTTTTCCAGAGAACTCTAAGTATTCATCATAAGTCATAACTCTATCAACAATTGATCCATCTTCTTTAATATCAATGATTCTATTTGCAATAGTTTGAACAAATTGATGGTCATGAGATGAGAATAATACAACACTCTTGAAATCTCTTAATCCATTGTTTACAGCTGTAATAGATTCTAGGTCTAAGTGGTTTGTAGGTTGATCTAAAATTAGTACGTTAGCTGTAGATAACATCATTCTAGATAACATACATCTAACTTTTTCTCCCCCAGATAAAACTTTAGCTTTCTTTAAAGCTTCTTCTCCTGAGAATAGCATTCTTCCAAGGAAGCCTCTTAAGTAAGATTCAGATTGTTCTTCTAGGGTATTACCAGCATATTGTCTTAGCCATTCAACTAAGTTTAACTCACAGTTTTCAAAGAATTCTGTATTATCTTTAGGGAAGTAAGAGGTTGTTATTGTAATTCCCCATTTATACTCCCCAGCATCTGCTTCCATTTCTCCAGTAATTATCTTAAATAGAGTTGTAATAGCAATATCATTATCACCAATAAAGGCAATTTTATCATCCTTATTAACTCTAAAGCTTACGTTATCTAAAACTTTAACTCCATCAATAGTTTTTGTTAAGCCTTCAACTACAAGAATATCATTACCTACTTCTCTTTCAGGCTTAAATCCAACGAATGGATATCTTCTGCTTGATGGCTGGATATCATCTAATGTTATTTTTTCTAATAATTTCTTACGAGAAGTTGCTTGTTTAGATTTTGAAGCATTAGCACTAAATCTTGCAATAAATTCTTGTAATTCCTTAATCTTTTCTTCCTTCTTCTTATTTTGTTCCTTAGCCATTTTTAATGCTAATTGGCTTGATTCATACCAGAAGTCATAGTTACCAACATAGAACTTAATTTTTCCAAAGTCAACGTCGGCCATTACTGTACATACAGTATTTAAGAAATGTCTATCGTGAGATACAACTATTACTATACCTTCAAACTCTAAAAGGAAGTCTTCTAGCCAGTTAATTGCTTTTAAATCTAAACCGTTAGTAGGCTCGTCTAGAATTAATATTCCAGGATTACCAAACAATGCTTGAGCTAAAAGAACTTTAACTTTATCACTTTCGGCTAATTCAGACATTCTCTTATAATGCATATCTGTTCCTATGCCTAGGCCTTGAAGTAATGATGAAGCATCTGATTCAGCCTCCCATCCATTCATATCAGCAAATTCACCTTCAAGTTCAGCTGCTTTTATTCCATCTTCTTCTGAAAAGTCTGCTTTTGCATAAAGGGCATCTTTTTCCTTCATTATGTCATATAATCTTTTGTTACCCATTATTACTGTTTCTAAAACTTCATATTCATCAAAAGCATAGTGGTCTTGTTTTAAAACAGACATTCTTGTATTAGGATCAATATGAACTTCCCCAGTGTTTGGTTCAATTTCTCCAGATAGAATTTTTAAAAATGTACTTTTACCGGCGCCGTTTGCACCAATAACACCATAACAGTTACCAGGTGTAAACTTTAAGTTTACATCTTCAAATAGCTTACGACCGCCAAATCTTAAACTTACGTTTGATACAGTTATCACTAAAACAACCTCATTTCTATATTATTCATTTCGTTATTATATCATATAAGTTAACATATTTTCACCTAAAGGTAAAACAAATATTAATAAATTTTCTTGGAAAGAGAGGAAGTAAGAATTTTTTTAAACAATTATTAAAAACGTGTTGACAAAATATTCCTAAACACATATAGTTAATTACAAGAGTAATGAACCAAATAAGCAAGGAAGAATAGTATACTATAAGGAATATATAAAGGAGGTATGTAATGAAATTAGATTTTAATAGTGAAATACCAATATATATTCAAATAGCCCAGTCTATTGAAGATGGTATTTTAAAAGGAATATTTAAAGAGGATGAAGCAATCCCATCAACTACAGAAATATCAGTAAAATTTAAAATTAATCCAGCGACAGTGGCAAAAGGCTTTAATTTGTTAGTAGATGAAGGAATAATTTATAAAAGAAGAGGTGTTGGAATGTTCGTTTCAAAGGGGAGTAAAGAAATTCTAATACAAAAGAGAAAAGATAGTTTTTATAAAAATTATGTAGTGGCATTAATAGAAGAAGCTAAGAAGTTAGGAATATCTATAGAGGATATTATAGAAATGATAAAAAGGGGGAATAGTTGTGGCTCTAATACAAATATCTAATTTGTCAAAAAGCTATGGCAATAATTTAGTTTTAAAAAATGTAAATTTAACAATAGAAGAAAATAAGATTTATGGTTTATTAGGAAGAAATGGTGCAGGGAAGACTACTTTATTAAATCTTATAAATAATAGAATTTTTCCAAGTGAAGGTAGTATTACTATAGATGGGGAAAGTGTTATAGAGAACGATAAGGTAACAAGAAAAATATATTTTATGACAGAACAAAACTTGTATCCTGAAAGTATGAAGATAAAGGAATTACTTAAATGGAGCAGGGAATTTTATGAGAATTTTAATATGGATTATGCATTAGAGCTTTGCAAAAAATTTGGGCTTAATATAAATAAAAAATTTAAAAATCTTTCTACAGGATATTCTTCTATATGTAAAATAATTATTACACTTGCTTCCGGAGCGGAAATATTAATTTTTGATGAACCAGTTTTAGGATTAGATGCAAATCATAGAGATTTATTTTATAAAGAGTTAGTTTCTAATTATATCGAAGAGCCGAAAACAATTATAATTTCAACTCATATTATAGAAGAAATCTCAGATATTTTAGAAAAAGTAATCATAATAAAGGATGGGGAAGTTCTTAGCGATAAAGAAGTAGAAAGTCTTTTAGATGAGGCATATATAGTATCTGGACCAGCAGAAAAAGTTGATGAATATATTTCTTCTAAGAAATGCATTAATGTTGATTCTCTTGCAGGATTTAAAGCAGCAACGATAGCAGGTAAAATATCTAAAAATGATAAGAGGGAAATCGAAAGAATGAACTTAGAAATTTCTAAGGTTGAACTTCAAAAGTTGTTTATATATCTAACTGGTAAGGAGGGAACTATCTAATGGAGATAAAAAAGGTATCAAAGTACTTTTGGAGCGTGATGAGAAAATCATTAATAATATATTACTCTATTTGCATGCTATTTTTGTTATTATCTGCTCTTTTTACTATAAATACTAAGGGAGAAGTGACTATCTCAGGAGGGGAATTTTCAACAGTTATATTTTCTTTTGTAGCAGGAATAGCTATGTTTAAGGAAATTTTTCATTTTATAAAAGCCAATAATATATCAAGAAAAACTTTTTTAATAGGAACAGCTTTATCAATAATACCAATATCAGGGGTTATGTCTATTATTGATATCATAATAAATAGGTTATATAATTTATTTACTAAAAGTCCAACTATATATGATATGGGATTTACTGACTACAATATAGTTAGCGGTATGCTTGGAGAGGTTTGGGTTCAACAAAATGATATTATAACTATCATTAATACTTTCTTATTTCAAATGTCACAGTATTTAATGTTTTTTGCATTGGGGTCTGCAATAGCTATGATTTATTATAAATGCAATAAATTTATGAAAATAGTAGTTTCTATTTCTCCAGTAATGGCTATTATAATGATAAGCGTGTATATGTATAATTATCCATATATAGCAAATAAAATAACTAGATTTATGGAATATATTTTAGGAATAAATCCTAATAATGTCTATGCTCCCATATTAACATTTATAGTTTCTTTTGTTTTATTAACTGGAGTTTCATATTTGTTAATTAGGAAAATGGTAGTCAAGGAAAAATAATCAATTCAATAAAAAAGAGAAATTATATAAAGGCCATAAGGCCTTTAATAATCTCTCTTTTTTCCACTATTTAGTCATAGCAGATAGCATCCAAAGATTTTTGTTATAATCTTTAATATGATCTTCCATTTCAGCAATAATTTCAAAATCTCCAGCTTCATCAGCTAAAGTTCTAATGTTTAATGCTAGATTCTTCATAAGCTGCATATCAGCTATTATAATATCTAAAACTTCTTTAGTTGAGAAATCAACATTTTCAGCTAATTCTTTTACAGTTGCAATTTCTAAATAAGTTTTTAATGAAGCGGCAGGATATTCGCCCCTAATTTTTAATAACTCGGCAATTTCATCATATAGCTTGAAATATGCATCATATAATCCTTCTGTAAATTCATGAATAGCTTTAAATTGTTCGCCAACAACGTTCCAGTGTAAATTGTGAAGTTTAACATTAAGTACTGCTAAATTAGCAAGATATTGATTAAGTTCTTTTTTCATAAATTTTTCCTCCTTCTATATATTAAATTTATCTATATTATTCTGTACTCTTTACATCTTTTCTATGTATTAATAGTATCATTATATAAATGAAAAGTCAATTCAATTGATAAAGAAAATCATTATCAAATAATAGTTGTTATTTGATAATGAAATGTGCGATCAAAATTAATAATGTACAATGGAGGAGTACTATCTTCATTGTACATTATTTTATTGAAAAGTTTTTATATTATATAAAAGAAAACAGATATAAAGTGGCAAAGGCTGCCTAACATTATAAATATATGAAATATTTCATGAAAGCCAAATTGACCAAATTTCATCTTTTCAGGCTTTAAACCATAAATTACTCCTCCTATTGTATATAAAACCCCTCCAATAATTAAGAAGAGTAAGCTTGGAAAGTCTAAGACATTTGATAAAGGTTTTATTAAAAAAGCAGCAGCCCAGCCTAAAGCTATATAGAGAGCAGTTTGTAGCCATCTAGGACAATTAAACCAAAGGAGTTTAAATATTATGCCTAGAATTCCTAATGCTGAAATTATTATAAAGAACAAAGTTCCATTAAAATCTTCTAATGCTATTAAACAATAAGGAGCATAGGAGCCTGAAATTAATACAAAAATCATTGAATGATCTAATTTTCTTAAGGTTAGAATAATATTTTCCTTACACTTTACCCCATGATAAGTTGAAGATGTTAAATATAGCAGGCATAAGCTTACTCCGAATATTACTAGGGCTGAAATTCCCTTTCCATTTAGTCCGTTAATTATTCCTTTGGTAGTCATTAAAATTAAAGCAATAAGAGATAAAACAAAGCCTATTCCATGAGTTAAGCAATTTATAGGTTCTCTTAATTTAGTTATTGATTTCATAATAAAGTATTCACCTCTCAACATATAGTTTTTAAAACTATGTATTATTATAGTAATATTAACTATTATATTTATGAATGTCAAAGCTTCTATTTATTAATAATGACTAATTTTTCTTATTTTTATTCACTTATCTTGAAATATCTTAAGCTTTCTAGTATATTTAAATATATAAATCACAACAAGTAGTTTTAAAAACTATATGGAGGAAGTTATGGATACAAAGGAATTAATGGAATTATTTAATAGTTTAAATTTAAATAAGCAAATATCTTTAGAGGAGTTACCAGAGCTTGATTTATATATGGATCAGGTGATTCAATTATTTGATAATAAGTTTAAGGACAGTAAGAGAAAGGAAGATGATAAGGCCTTAACTAAAACTATGATAAATAATTATTCTAAAGGAAAGTTATTAATGCCTGTTAGAAATAAAAAATATACAAAAGAACATTTAATATTAATGAGTCTTATATATAATTTAAAGGGTGCATTATCAATAAGTGATATTAAAAGTGTGTTAAATACTATAGTAGGGTCTTTAGAAAAGAATGAGGGTTATCCATTAAGGGAATTATATAAATTATTCTTAAGTAGAAATGAAAGAGCTGTTAATGAAGTAGAATGCTCTATAGAAAACATAGGAAAGGATATTGAAAATATAAAATCTAATGGTGAAATTCAAATTAATGAATTTGAGAGAAATTTCTTATTGTTAGTTTCTTTTATAAGCATGAGTAATATGTATAGAAAAATGGGAGAAAAACTAATAGATGAATATTTTAATAAACTTTAAAAGAAATTTTTTAGTATTTTTTAATTAAGACTATTTCTCTAGAAAACAATGTATTATAATAATTATTAAAATTAAAGTGAAATTAATATATAACTTGGGGAGAATAAAAATGAGTAATAGGGATAAAATAAAAGATTACAAAAGAATAGTAGTAAAGGTTGGAACATCCACATTAACTTACGGTAATGGAAAAATAAATTTATCTAGAATAGAAAAGCTGGCCAGAATACTTTCGGATATTATGAATTCTGGGAAGGAAGTTGTTCTTGTAACTTCTGGGGCAATTGGAGTTGGAGTTTCAAAACTTAATTTAAAAGAAAAGCCAACAACGATAAGAGAAAAGCAGGCTGTAGCAGCAGTTGGGCAATGTGAACTTATGCATATATATAGTAAGTTTTTTGGAGAATACAGTCATGTAGTAGGTCAGGTTTTATTAACAAGAGATGTTGTTGAAGATGAGCATGTTAGAAATAATGTTTGTAATACCTTTGAAACCTTAATAGAAAATCAAATAATTCCAATAGTAAATGAAAATGACACAGTATCTATTGATGAAATTGAAAATATTGTTAGGTTTGGTGATAATGATAATTTATCTGCTATAGTATCAAAATTAGTTAAGGCAGATATTTTAATAATATTATCAGATATTGATGGATTTTATGATTCTGATCCAAGGAAAAATGAAAATTCTAAATTAATAAGAGAAATATCAGAAATAACTGAGGAATTAGAAGCTTGTTGTGGTGGAGCTGGAAGCAGTCTAGGAACTGGTGGAATGATAACTAAACTTACTGCAGCTAGAACTGCAACAGCGGCTGGAGTTGATATGGTTTTAGCGAATGGAGAAAATCCAGAAATACTATTAAATATTTTAAATGGAGAAGAGATAGGAACATTATTTGTTTCAAATAAAAAGTAATATAAAAATAGGAGTTGAGGGCTATGAAAACAGTAAGAGAATTAGGAAAAAGAGCTAAGGAAGCTTCTTATGATCTTGGGGTTGCATCAACATCGGAAAAAAATAAGGCTTTAGAGCTTATGGCATTAGCTTTACTTAAGAATAAGGAAGAAATAATCAAGGCAAACGAAATAGATATTGAAAAAGCAAAGGAAAAGGGTACTCCTGCTTCCCTTATTGATAGGTTATATTTAAATGAAGAAAGAATAGAAGGAATGGCTAAAGGAGTTAGAGAAATAGCAGCTCTTGATGATCCTGTTGGAGAAGTAATAGAAATGTGGAAGAGACCAAATGGTCTTCAAATTGGTAAGCAAAGAGTTCCAATGGGAGTTATAGGAATAATATATGAAGCCAGACCAAATGTAACTTCTGATGCAGCTGCCTTATGCTTAAAAACGGGAAATGCAGTTATTTTAAAAGGTGGAAGTGACGCTATAAATTCTAACAAGGCAATAGTTAAAGTCCTTGTAGAGGAAGTTAAGGAAGCTGGATTACCAGAGGCTTCTATTCAGCTTATAGAAGATACATCAAGAGAAGCTACAACGGAAATGATGAAGTTAAATGAATATATAGATGTTTTAATTCCAAGAGGAGGAGCAGGGTTAATTCAAACTGTTGTAAAGAATGCTACAGTTCCTGTTATAGAAACAGGGGTAGGTAACTGTCATATTTATGTTGATGAAAATGCTGATTTTGAAATGGCTAAAAATATAATAATTAATGCTAAAACTTCTAGACCAGGGGTTTGTAATGCAGCGGAAAAAATAGTAATTAATGAGAAGATAGCTGCTGAATTTTTACCTATAATAGTAAAGGAACTTAGAGAAAAGTCTGTTGAAATCAGAGGAGATAAAAAGGTAATAAATATTCTTAAAGATGTAAAAGCTGCTACTGAAGAAGACTGGGGAAGGGAATATTTAGATTATATAATAGGAGTTAAAATCGTTAAAGATGTAGATGAAGCAATCAGTCATATAAATAAATATGGTTCAGGACATTCAGAAGCAATAATTACTGAAAGCTATAAAAATTCTCAGAAATTCTTAAATAAAGTAAATGCAGCTGCAGTATATGTTAATGCTTCAACTAGATTTACTGATGGCGGTGAATTTGGTTTTGGAGCAGAAATTGGAATAAGTACTCAAAAACTTCATGCAAGGGGTCCTATGGGCCTTAAGGAACTAACAACAGTAAAATATATAATCTATGGTAATGGTCAAATCAGATAATTTAGGTGGTAAAGAGTGATATTAGATAAAGAATTAATAACTTATAAAATCAAAAATTTTAATGATTTATCTATAGATGAATTTTATGAAATAGCAAAAGTTAGATATGAAGTTTTTGTATGCGAACAAGTAATAACCTGTGAGAATGATTTTGATGATAAGGATAAAGAAGCCTACCATCTATTAGTGTGCTATAAAGATAAACTTATAGGATATTGTAGAATATTGAAGGCAGGAGTTTCTTATGATGCCCCTTCTATTGGCAGAGTTCTTATTTTGAAGGAATATAGAGGGTCTGGTATTGCTAAAGAAATGATGAAAAAAGCTATGGATTTTATTTTCTATAAATTAGAAGAAAATGAAATTAAATTATCTGCACAGCTTTATGTAAGAAATTTATATGAAGCATTAGGTTTTGAGGCTGTATCAGATATATATGAGGAAGCTGGAATAGATCATATAAAGATGCATTATATAAAATAAAAGATATTATCACAAAAAGAAGAGTAGAAACACTCTTCTTTTTTGTAATTTATACCACGAATTGTTATAGGACTTTTTAAGGGTGAATGTTCGTGTTTTTACCCGATTATGAATACGTTAACAAGAAAAATATGGATTTTTATTAAAGAATTTAATAAAAAATAATAAAAAACAAAATAACTATTGCACAAATACGAATAAAATGTTATTATGCTAATGTAATATTCGTTGATACGAGGAGGCAATTATGGAAAAGTTTTTTAAACTTAAGGAAAACGGAACTGACTTAAAAACAGAGTTGTCAGCAGGGTTAACTACTTTCTTAACTATGGCATACATATTATTTGTAAATCCATCAATGTTATCTTTAACTGGTATGGACAAGGGTGCTGTATTTGTAGCAACAATTCTTGCATCAGCTATAGGTACTTTAGTTATGGGATTAGTAGCTAATGTTCCTTTTGCACAAGCACCAGGAATGGGATTAAATGCATTATTTACTTTTACAGTAGTATTAGGACTTGGCTTTACTTGGCAACAAGCCTTAGCTATGGTTTTTATTTGCGGAATTATTAATATTATAATAACTACTACTAAATTAAGAAAAATGATAATACAAGCTATTCCAGAATCACTTCAATATGCTATATCTGGTGGTATAGGTTTATTTATAGCTTATTTAGGACTTAAATCAGCTCGTTTTATTAACTTTACTGTTGAACCAGCTAATGCTATTGCAGAAGGTGCAGTATATTTTGATGCAGTACCATCTCTTACTGTTTTTAAAGATCCAGTAGCAGTATTAGCATTAATAGGTTTAATAATAACAATAATACTGATGTTATTAAATGTTAAGGGATCAATTTTAATTGGAATAATTTTAACAACAATAATAGGTATTTTTAATGGTGTTACTCAAGTGCCAGATTTTTCTTCAATAGATTTTGGAGTTCCAAGTTTATCACCTACATTCTTAAAATTAGATATTGCAGGATTATTTAGTGATCCATCAAAGATATTCCTAGTTCTTACAACAATATTCTCCTTTTCATTATCAGATACTTTTGATACAATAGGAACATTCCTAGGAACAGGAAGAAAAGCAGGAATATTCGATGCAGAAGATGAAAAACTATTTAACGAAGGAGTAGGTTCTAAATCTAGACTTGATAAAGCATTATTTGCAGATGCTATAGCAACTTCAACAGGTGCATTATTAGGTACAAGTAATACAACTACTTATGTAGAGAGTGCAGCAGGTATAGGTCAAGGTGGAAGAACAGGTTTAACATCTGTAACAGTAGCGGTATTATTCTTATTATCTTTATTCTTATCACCAATTATAGGTATGGTACCAGGAGCAGCAACAGCACCAGCATTAATCGTAGTTGGAGTTTTAATGATGGATTCTATTAAAAATATTGAATGGGGCGAATTTGAAGTTGCCGTTCCAGCTTTCCTTGTAGTAACATTTATGCCTTTCACTTTCAGCATAACAAATGGTATTGCAGCAGGATTTATAGGTTATTGTATAGTTAAAATATTTAAAAAGGAAGCAAAGGATGTTCATCCTATAATGTATATAGTTACTTTATTATTCTTATTAAACTCCTTCATTCAAGCATTAAGCTAAAAATTTATATTAACACTTAGTAAGGGCTGTATCAAGTGATTTAAAATCAATTTGATACAGCTTTTTTATTTTTAAGGATATCATTCATATTGAATAATATTTATATTTTTATAACAATATGATATATTGAAAATTAAAGTTAATTATTTAAATATAAATGGAGGATTTTTTATGGGGAAGCATGATAGTAGGAGCTGTGTATTAATAACAGGTGCTACTACAGGAATAGGATATGAATTAGCAAAACTATATGCTGAGGAGGGGTATAATTTAATATTAATAGCAAGAAATAAGGCTAAATTAGAGGAGAGAAAATATGAGCTTAATTTATTATATAATGTTAATATTCATATATTAGCTTTAGATTTAGCTCTTGATAATTCTTGCGAGGAAATAATAAATTATATAAATAGAAAAAATCTAACCGTTGATGTTTTAATAAATAATGCAGGAGTAGGTACTTTTGGATATATTGCTGAAATAGACCTAGAAGAAGAAATGAAGCTAATAGATATTAATATTAAGGCCTTAACGAAACTTACTAAATTGATTCTGCCTTCAATGATAGAAAATGGAGAAGGAGCAATATTAAATGTTGCTTCAACAGCAGCCTTTTGTGCAGGTCCAAAGATGGCTGTTTATTATGCATCTAAAGCTTATGTTCTTAATTTTACAGAGGCTCTTTATGAAGAAGTAAGGGATAGGGGAATTAAAGTAAGCTGCTTATGTCCAGGAGCAGTAAAAACAGAATTCCAAGATAGGGCAGGAATAAAGAAGAAGGAAATAGCAAAGAAAAACTTAATGTTGCCTAAGGATGTAGCAAGAATAGCTTATAGGGATTTCAATAAAGGAAAGTTAATAATAATACCTGGTTTTAAAAATAAGTTAATGGTATTTTTAAATAAACTTATGCCAAGGTCTTTATCAAGAAAGATAATTTTATTTATGAATAAGGAAAACTAAATACAGTGTGGAGTTAGGAGTTAAGAGTTTAAAAGGATAAAAGTCATACAACAAATTTGTTTGTGTATGACTTTTTGTTTTTAAGCATTTATTGCTTAATTAAGTTCTAAATATAACTTCTTCTCTAGAGAACATGAATCTAGCAAATGCAATAGAAATAAGAATATAGAATAAATGCCAGCAGACTACCATTAATATATGTTTGAAGTCATATATTCCAACAATAAATTCCTTCATTAGGCAGATAGAATTTGTGATAGGAATATTGAAAAATGCTGGATTTATTGATTTAGCATCAGCCATATATGGAATAAATGCTAGAAGCATAGAAGGCATAGTTACTGCAGCTAAATATGAATTTGCTTCTTTTGTTGATCTTGCATAAATACTTATTGAAATTTGTAGTGTTGCTAAGAATATTAAAACTAATACTCCAATTAATAGCATACCTAAGATAGAATAAAGATTAATATTTATATCTACTTCTCCTCCAAAGTTCATAAATTTACCCATTGAAAAGGCCATTACAAATACATTAGCTACTAGAGATATAAAGGCAACAACGCATAAAGCTACTATTTTACCAGTAATTATTGAGGAACGGTTGGCAGATGTAGATAATAGTGGTTCAAAAGTAAATCTTTCTTTTTCTCCAGCACCTAAATCAGCCGCCATTCCAATAGTTGAAGAAATCATTAATATAATTATTAAGGTTGGCAGCATGGACATCATCATAGAAGAAAAACTATTGGCATCTTCACCTTCATTAATTCCAGACTTAACTTCTAAAGTAAAAGGAGATAAAATTGATGTATCTAAGCCTGAATCCGCTAATCTTTGAGCAACCAAGTTATTTTTATAACCTTCAAGAATTTCATTAATCATAGATTCTGCAATCATAGACTTATTTGATTCTTCATCTATTAAAATAGTAATTTTATCGTTTTTACCTGCCATAATATTATCATCAAATTTATCAGGAATTTGAATTATAAGTTGTATATCTCCTTTTTTTAATAACTCTTGAGGAGTATCTGTTTTTACTAAATTAACAGCTGGAATAGATAATATAGCATCAGCAACGCTAGAGCTGCTATCTCCTTCAATATAAATATTTATCTCTTTTTCGGCCTCATCTTGGAGGTTATTTATAGATGATGACATAAAGCTAAACATAGCAGGATATATTATTATAGGTAAAAAGATTGTTAATATTAATGTTTTCTTATCTCTAAATATATCTAACAACTCTTTTTTTAGAATTGTTATAAAATTATTCATTTGCTTCACCTCCTATAATCTTTAAGAAGATTTCTTCAATATTATCATCATTATGTTTTTCTTTTAATTCTTCAAGGGTGCAATTTTCTAATAAGTTTCCCTTATTTATTATTACAACTCTATCGCATAATTTTTCTACTTCTTTTATGGAGTGGCTAGAGAATAAAATTGTTTTTCCTTCTTTTTTGCATTGAAGAATAAAGTCTTGAACAATTTTTGCAGCACTTACATCTAAGCCGGTTGTTGGTTCATCAAATAGCATAACAGATGGATTATGGACTATAGATCTTGCTATTGAGATTTTTTGCTTCATACCTCTTGAATATTTTCCTACAGGCTTGTCTATATATTCCTTCATTCCAAAGCTTTCTGCTAACTCATCAACCCTTTTATTAGCTTCATCTTTACTCATTCCATAAAGACTTGCAAAATATCTTATATTTTCTCTACCAGTTAATCTATCATAAAGACCTACATCACCGCCAAAAAGAATACCAATGTTTTTTCTGACATCGGCAGGTTTTTCTTTTACATTAATATCATTAACTTTAATATTACCTGATGTTATTTTAAGCATAGTAGAAATCATTCTTAGAGTAGTAGTTTTACCAGCACCATTTTCACCTAGTAGGCCAACTATTTCCCCAGGTCTTACTGAAAATGTTAGATTATTAACAACTGTTGTCTTTTTGAAGCTTTTTGTTACATTTTCTAGGGTAAGCATTATTTTCCTCCTTTATAAAGTAATAAAGTTATTATAGCACAAATTACAAAAATTAGTAATCGATGATTTAGAGAAAATATTACAATATTAAGAATAAAAAATTGTTAAAAATATAAAAAAATATTGACATAAAACATATGTTCTTATAATATAATAATATAGAACTTATGTTTGTGTGGAGGTTATTTTATGGAGAATGAGGTTTTTGTTAAATTAAATTATAAAACTATTGGTGAGTTTAAGAGTTTAATAGTAGATAGATATAATAAAAAAAGTGATGATAAAAAGTACCTAATTTGTACAGGTAAGTATGACAAAAATGGATGGACCTTCATATTCAAAGCAAATAGTATGAAAGAAGCTGAAGATTTTATAGATAGTAATTCGAGGAATATCAATAAAAAAAGATATAGTATTTTAGAAAAAGATGTACATATTCAAGATTTTGATACTGTTCAAATTCCAGCATTTATATAAAGAGTAGTTTTAAATATAATAAAAAGGAGCTTTTCATAAATAGTTTTATGTAAAAGCTTCTTTTATTTGAGTTTATTTATCATTAGTATAAAATTCTTAATAGCTAAAATTGTTTTTATAAGTTTCAGATATAACAATAGATAAATTATCTATTAAATTTATAACTTTACCTTCCATATTACTCTTATTGCTCTTTATTATTTTTACCTTTGGTCTCAAAGGAAAATTTCTTAAAGTTTCTGTGACCATCCCAATATCCCCGGTGCTTAGTTTAACAATAGTTCCATTAGGAAAAGGCACAACTACTTTAGAAAAGACTTTTACAATTTCAAAGTCAAATAGCGTACCAGCATTGCTCATTATATATTCAAGGGCATCACTTGCTGATAATGATGACATATAGTTTTGTTCAGAAGTGAGAGCATCATAAGCGTCTGAAATAGCCACTATTCTAGCTAAGTAGTTTATTTGGTTTCCAACTAAGCCTCTAGGATATCCTGACCCATCAATTCTTTCATGATGTTGAAGTATAATAGCTTTGCTGTCAATTGAAAGAAAATCTATATCTTTTAAATAATTATATCCTTTTTCACAATGCTCCTTTAAAATATCATATTCTTGTAAAGTCAGAGGGCTGTCCTTTTCTATTATATCTTTATCTATAAAGCTTTTTCCAATATCATGTAATAATGCACCGATACATAGACTTAATAAATCATTTTTAGAAAGTTTTAGCCCTATCCCTACAATTAAGGATATAATTGTTATATTAAGACTGTGATCATATATATTTGGAATTGATTTTTTTATATTTGATAGAAAATATACTAGATCATCATTTGATAGTATATTTTCTAATAATTCTTCAGCTAACAAAACAATAGTCTTTAGTGAATCGTTTTCCCTTGTAGGCATTGTATTTTTTTGAAAAACATTAAAAGTATTCTTTAATGTTTTTAGGCATTTATCACGAAGCTCATTTTTTATAATAAGCTTAATTTCAGGATTATAACTATTTTCAGTTATATATAGATAATTTATTTCGAACTTTATTAGTTTTTGAATTATGTTTTTATTAAGTTGAGCCCCACAATTTAATAAAACTCTTCCTTCAGAATCGTATAAAGTTTTTGCAAGGTATGAATTAGGTTTGACTTCTTTTAAAGGAACAAGTTTCATATTTTCACCTCTGTTACACTTTTATCTACATTATATCAATTTTTAGTAAAAAATAATATAATTTTTACTAGAAAATATATTATTGTAATAAGTATATAGAATGGTAATTAAAAATTGGAATTTATTAAATATTATTAGTTATTTTATAATAAATTAATAAAAAATAAATAGTTTATGCTCCCAAGTGAGCATAAACTATTTATTTTTATATATCTAGTAGGTTTTTTGTATAATTAAAATAAAGATTTCTTAATTTAATCATTTTATCTTCAAGTTCAATAAATAAATCAGATGCTAAAGAATAATCTTTTGATACTAGTGCATTTTTTATTCTAGAGAACAAACTCTTGCTAGTATAAGTGTCCTTCATTATATATTTTCTTAAGTTGTCTATTTCCATCCAATTTGAAACATCTAAATCTAAAGCGTCACTTCCATGTAATTTCTTAAATGATCTTATTTCGTTAGCATGATTATTAATTACTCTATGGCAAACATCAGTAGACCATCTTGCAATTATAGCTAATTTGAAACTATTAATTAGTTTTTCACTGAATACACCATCTCTTTTTAATACTTTTAGTTTTTCAGGATATTTATCAAGATTAATTAGATTTTCATAAATAGTAGCTGGTGCTTTTCCAAAATATTTTATTCTTTCATCTTCAGTATAATATTCAAATACATCTTCTTCGCTTCTATAAGCTCTGTCCTTATCTAAATAATCAGCTTTATCACCAGGTTTTTTAGATAATTCATCTAAAAGTTCTTTTGGTTCTTTATTATTTTCAAGAGCATAAATAATTCCGTCTAACATAGATAGATAAGAAACTGCCATAACTAAATAAATATTTGAGTGAGGATTTGGAGATCTAAGCTCAAATCTTGTTGCTAAAGGATTTTCTAAATCTCTTATTAATCCTATTAGTATAGTTCTATTTCTTGAAGGAATACTTGGAGATACACCAAGGGATGTAACTATACAAACTGGAGCTTCAAATCCTGGTTTTAACCTTTTTAAGGCACCATTAGTTGTAGAAATAAAAGGATTCATAATTTCATAATTCTTTAATATTCCCATTAATGCACCATAACCAATGCTGCTTAAGAAATCTTCTTTCTTTCCTTCAAATAGGTTTATTATTTTTCCATTATTTAATTTTAAACTTACACCTAGGTGAGTATGCATTCCAGAACCTGCTACATCATCAATTGGCTTAGGTTTAAAGGTAACATCAAGACCATGACGTCTGAAGGTTTCTTGAATTAAGATTTTAACAAATATTTCATTATCAGCAGCTTGCATAGCATCTGAATATTTCCAATCTATTTCAAGTTGCTCCATTATATGATTAAATTGTCCATTAACATCTAACTTAGATTTAACTCCACCAACTTCTTTATGACCCATTTCTGGTTCAAATCCGTACTTTTCCATTAAGATTAAAGCTTCTTCTAAAGCTGTTCTAACTGCACCTTTTGTTCTTGTCCAATATTGTTCTTGTAAAACTTGAGAAGTGGATAATTCTTCTATGTGAACTTCTTCATTAGGTGTTCTTACCCAAAATTCTAATTCAGTTGCAGAAGTCATTGTAATTTCTTTTATATCTTCAAATTTTATTCCGTATACTTCTAGGGTTTTCGGATTTTTTTTGAAAATATCTAGTAAGTTTTCTTTAAATGTCTTTATGGTTGATTTTAAGATATTTCTTGAATCAACAGCTACATTATTGTGAATTAAGAAAGAAGGGATTCTAAGAGTACCAATAGGTTTATTTGTATCAAGATCTATATGCTCAAAATTGTAATCAACAAACCAATTAGCTTCTAAATCAGTGACCATATCAACTTTTGCATCATTTAAAGTTGCTATACCTGGTAGTACAACTGAAGAACCATCAGTTTGTATTGCAACTCCATTTAAAAAGGAATCGATATCTTTTAAAAATAGGCTTGCTGGGATTTTTTCGTCCGTATCATTTCCAGATAAATCTATTCCTACTATAGAAACAAATTTTATTTCAGGGTGTTCTTCAAAAATTAGTTTAAGATCTTCTTTTGTGTGCTTTGATTTTGGTATTGTAAAAATTAAATCTTTCATATGATCCTCCTATAAATACGAATATTGGGTTGTTGGCATAATTGAACATTCGCGATTGTAATTATAAAGAAATTTTATTATACGGAGATTCGCATGTCAACACGATTAACAAAGTAATTAGATTATTAATAAATTTAATATAATATATTTATTTTCAAATAAAAAAGTTAGTTAAATATTTTTATTCTAAACCAAAATTAATACTTATATAGTATGTAACTAAAAAATAAAGTTATAATAATATTTTTTATATAACAATAAAGAACTAAATAAATATAGATTTATAAAGTATAAAAGTATAAAATAATTATAGAACTAAGTAAAATGGAGTGAGGTAGTTGGACGATAGAAGAAGGCCTATTGGTTTTTTTGATTCAGGAGTAGGTGGATTAAGTGTAATGAAGGAAGCTCTAAAGTTAATGCCTAATGAAGACTATATATATTTTGGAGATTCTAAAAATGCACCCTATGGTATAAGAACTGTAGATGAAGTAAGAAAGTTAACTTTTGATGCAGTTGATTTTCTATTAAGAAAGGGAGTTAAGGGTATTGTAATAGCCTGCAACACTGCAACTAGTGCAGCAGTTGAAGCTTTAAGAATGGAATATCCTAATATTCCTATAGTTGGAATAGAACCAGCTTTAAAACCAGCTGTTGAATTAAATAAAGAAGGAAGTATTTTAATTATGGCTACTTCCATGACTTTAAAGGAAAAGAAGTTTAATAATCTTATGGAAAGATATAAAGATAAAGCTAATATAATTCCTGTACCATGTCCAGGATTAGTAGAATTTATAGAAGAAGGAAATTTTGAAGGCCAAGAAGTAGAGGATTATTTACATAATAAATTAAATGAGTATAATGATATAGAAATAGCTTCAGTTGTTTTAGGATGTACTCATTATCCTTTTGTAAAAAAGACAATTTCAAAAATTCTTGGTGATAAAATTGATATTATTGATGGTGGTTATGGAACTGCAAAGGAAATACAAAGACGATTAAGAATTCAGAACTTATTAAATGATGAGGATAAAGAGGCTAATATAGAAATTATAAATTCTTCTAACAAAAAGGAAGTACTTGATTTAAGTTATAAATTACTAAATATGTAAATGATAATTTTTAGAAAGATATTATAAAATAATATATAATTTCAAATAAAAAAATTTAATAGTTGTATTTACAATTAAAATATGAACATAATATCAAGTGAAACTTACATTCAGGGAGATTTTGTTATTAATATGAATGTTGGTTGAAAATATAAAACATAGGTAGAGAGAAAGGAGATTTTTATGAAAAATCCAATTGTAACAATAAATATGGAGGATGGAGGAGTAATAAAAGCTGAATTATACCCAGAGATTGCTCCAAATACAGTAAGAAATTTTATATCCTTAATAAATAAAGGTTTTTATGATGGTTTAATATTTCATAGAGTAATTCCTGGCTTTATGATTCAGGGGGGATGCCCAGAAGGTACAGGAATGGGAGGCCCTGGATACAGTATTAAAGGTGAGTTTTCAAGAAATGGCTTTAAAAATGATTTAAAACATATTAGAGGAGTTCTTTCAATGGCAAGAACAATAATACCAGATTCTGCTGGAAGTCAATTCTTTATTATGGTTGAAGATGCACCTCATTTAGATGGACAATATGCTGCCTTTGGTAAAGTTATTGAAGGTATAGAAGTTGCAGATAAAATAGTATCAGCTAAGAGAGATTATTATGATAGACCATATGAAGATCAAAGAATGGTTAAAGTTACTGTAGACACTTTTGGTGAGAATTATGATGAGCCTGAAATAATAGAAGAATAATTTTAGGAGGGTTATATGTTAGATAATAATAAATGTATATTAGTTTATAATATACCTTTAGAAAAATTAGATTTTTTAGCAGATGAAGGATATAAACTAATAGATGTAAAAAAAGAAATGATGGAAATGACTGTTAGAGATATTTTAAAGGGATTGAGATTTGAAACTATTAATTCAAAGGAATATAATGAATCTCTTATACTTTTTAATAATTTTTTTGATGAGGAATTAAGGGATTTAATAAGAAGGATTAGAGAAAATATTAAAGGTGGAATTTTAGCAACAGTTACAGAACATTCTATAGACTGGAAGCTTAGTTATTTACTTGAACATTTAATAGAAGAAAGAGAATGGTTTTTAAAGCAACAGAAGGGAAGAGCTTAAGGTGAGTAGAGTAGGAGAAAAAATAAAGGAAGCGAGATTAAAAAGTGGATTAAGTCAAAAGCAATTAGCTAAAAAATTAGGAGTTGCAGAAAAGTTCATTAATGAAGTAGAAATTGGAAGAAGAGTTGCACCGGAAAGTCTTATAGAAAAAGCAGCGAAGATATTAAATACTGATTTTAATGATATAAGCATGAATGCTGCTGATGAGGTATTACAAGAAGAAAAGAAAAATTTGAGAGGAACAGCTGCAAAAAGAAATATTAATAAAAATAATGAATTAGATCAAGTTTGGACTAATGCCTTTTCATCGGTATTAAAAAATGTACCAATCTACGATTATTCTCTTTCAAGTAATAAGGGATTTAAAGAAATGCCTATACATTCTAACAAAATAGAAGGTTTTGCTCAAGATAAGGTTATTTACCTAGAAATTGAGAATGATGAAATGTCTGGATTTAGAATGTTAAAGGGAGATTTAGCATTTGCTTATCTAACAAAGGAAATAGTAAATAACGGTATATTTTTAGTCGATTATAAGGGGAAAAGAGCCATAAGACAAATTAAGGCGTTAGGAAATTCAAAATTATTAATTGTAAGCAATGGTGGAAGTTTATTAACAGAAACTGTTGAACAAAAAGAAATAGATATTATTGCTAAACTAGTAAGGTTAGAAATAAAACTTTAAAATAAAAAGTAAAAGCTAATATGTAAAATATAATGATTGAAGACGAAGTTTTCCATGTATAAACATGAAGAGATTTCGTCTTTATTTTTATTCTATAGTTTTAAAATGTTTATCACTTTTTTTTTGAATTACATATATTAATATTAATGAATAATGATGAAGGTAGGGCGATAAAGTGGAAAATATGGGGATAAATCATGTAGGTTCTGGATTAAGTCTTCTTCAAAATCTTCCAGCTAGTATTTCAGGTAAATTAGGGATTAGTTTTGCTCCAAGTTTACTTGAAGGAAATAGAATAGAAGTTATAATTTTAACCTCTAGTAATGAAGCAGAAATGCAGGAAATTGTATCAGGATTAGGAGGAACATATGAGGATTTAGGATATGGTTTTGGTATAGTAAATATACCAATTAATAGCTTAATTGCCTTATCTAATGTGCCGACAATTAGATATATCGAACTGCCCAAAAATTTATTTACAACTGATGCACAAAGTAATAGAGCTTCTTGCATTATTCAAGCAAGGGATAGATTTGATTTAGAAGGAGAAGGAGTTTTAATAGGATTTATTGATACTGGAATAGATTATACTCATCCTGGATTTATGAATGAAGATGGAACAACTAGGATTGATTATATATATGATTTGAGTTTAGGTGGAGCTGTATATGATAGAGAGCAAATAAATTTAGCACTTCAAAGTCAAGATCCATTTTCAGTTGTACCTTCATTTGATCAAACAGGGCATGGAACCCATGTAGCAGGGATTGCCTGTGCTGGAGGAAGAATAAGTGAACAATATTATGGAGTAGCACCAAGAAGTTCTATAGCTATGGTTAAATCTACAAGGGGACAATATGCTCTTAGTACTAATATAATGAAAGGATTAAAATTTCTTGTAGATAAGTCAAAGGAACTTAATAAGCCTCTTGTTGTAAACATAAGTTTAAGTACTAATGATGGAGCACATAATGGCAAAAGTCTTTTAGAACAATATATATCAACAGTAGCAACATTAGAGAGAATTACTATTGTAATTGCAGCAGGTAATGAAGGAGATGCAGCCCATCATATTGGAGGAGAACTTCAACCACAGCAAACAATATTTTTAAATGTAGCTGGTGATGAGAGAGCAATAGTATTTAATTTATATAAACCTATTTTAGCAAATCTAAGTATTAGAATAATAACTCCTACAGGACTTAATAGCGGAGATATAATAGTGAGAGAAGGCTATAGTGAGGGGATTATAGGAAGAGATAGATACCAGATTTATTATACAGGACCTAAGCCCTTTGATTTATTAGGTGAAATATCAATTGCAATAACAACAAATGCTCAATTTTTATCTGCAGGTCAGTGGGGTATTAGAATTAATTTGCTAAATCAATACACTGGAGTTTTTGATATATGGCTGCCAATATCTGAGGGGTTAAATACTAGAACTAGATTTTTACAGCCAACTGTATTAAATACTTTAGGAATACCCGCGACAGTAGAAAATGTTATAGCTGTTGGAAGTTACAATTATATAACTAATAATATATCATCCTTTAGTGGAAGAGGTCGTCCAGCTATGTTTCAATTAATAAGACCTGATCTTGTTGCTCCAGGAGAAAATATTTCTTCTCTTGCACCAAATAAGTCTTTTGATACTAAGACTGGAACATCCATGGCAGCTCCTAATATAGCTGGAATAGCAGCACTGATGATGGAATGGGGGATTATTAAAGGAAATGATCCATTTTTATATGGTGAGAGATTAAAATATTATTTGGTTGTTTCTGCCAATAGACCAAGAACAGATATAAGATATCCTGATCCAAGTTGGGGATATGGGGAAGTTTGTTTGTTTGCGGCTATAGAGAATATTATTAATACTTTAGGCGTCAGAAAATCTAGGTAATAAACTATTAAAATTAGAACCTAATATTGCATATAGGAATATAATAATTAAAGAAAAAATAAAAAAGGAGTAAAAAATGGCTGCAAAAGGCAGATTAAAAATTCAGACCTTTGTAGGAGATAGTTATATACCTATAGACAATGCTACTATAACAATAAGACCTTCTTTTGGAAGTGGAACCCAGAGACAAGATATAGTTATTTCAACTAATTCAATGGGAGAAACAGAAGAAGTAGAACTTGATGCACCACCTCTTGAGTATTCACAGGCTCCTTTGGGACAAGTTCCTTATAGTATGTATGATATAAGGATAGACAGGGAAGGCTTCGAAAGTATAATAATAAATAGATGTCAGGTATTTCCAGACCAAACTGCAATACAACCAGCTAACATGATAGAAGTTTCTCCATTAATAGATATCAATAGAAATAGATTTTTTGAAAGAGCAGAAATTATTAATATTGGTCCAAATGTATTAAATGGTAATTATCCTCCTAAAATTCCAGAAGAAGAGGAAAAGCCACTCCCAGAACCAACTTCAGGGGTTGTATTACCAGAACCAGTTATACCTGAATTTATAGTAGTACATGCAGGGGGACCTAATAATCTAAATGCACCTAATTATAGAGTTCGTTATAAGGATTATATAAAGAATGTGGCATCTTGTGAAATATATTCAACTTGGCCAGAAAATACAATAAGAGCTAATGTATATGCTATAATATCTTTTACCCTTAATAGAATTTTCACTGAATGGTATAGAGGCAAGGGAAAAAATTTTCAAATAACAAATTCAACTGCTTATGATCATGCTTTTATATATGGTAGAAATTATTTTGATAGCATAAGTAAAGTAGTTGATGATATTTTTGCCACATATATCAGAAGATTTAATAGCAAGCAGCCTCTTTTAGCTCAATATTGTGATGGGCAGAATGTACAATGTCCAGGTTGGATGACTCAATGGGGAAGCAAATACTTAGGAGATCAGGGAAGGACGCCATATGAAATATTAACAAACTTTTATGGAAATAATATTGAATTAATCAGAGCTGATGAGGTTCAAGGAATACCAGAATCCTATCCGGGATTTGAGTTAACTATTGGATCTTCAGGGCCACCAGTTAGAACTATTCAAGAACAATTAAATAGAATCGCTGATAATTATCCTTTAATACCAAAAGTGGCAGTAGATGGTCAGTTTGGAGAAAATACTGCTGAAGCAGTTAGAGTTTTCCAGGGCGTTTTTAACTTGCCTAGAACTGGGGTTGTAGATTATGCTACTTGGTATGAAATTTCTAATATATATGTTGGAGTAACTAGAATAGCTGAACTTAGGGGAAATAAAAAAACTATAGATAGAATATTTATTCCTCCAAGATCTTTTGATAATTTATACGATCCTAATGTGCCTAAATTTAGATATAAAGATGAAATTTAACTAGTTAGTAGTTAGTAGTTAGGAGTTAGTAGTTAGTAGTTAGTAGTTAGGAGTGTGGAGTTATACTCTGCACTACTAACTACATGCTGTTTATTGTTTAATCATTTATTGTTTTTCTATTTTTTATATAAAAAATTATAGTTTGACTAATAAAAATAAGGCATAGTGCGCCAAAGATAGGATATAGTGTTTTTATTAGATTAGAAAATCCTAAGGTTGATATAGGAAATGCAATAAATATTACTAAAAATATTGCATTTTTAAATTTAATTTTAAATACTTTATTTAAAGTTTTACTTATTGAATAAACATCTGAAATTTCAGTTGAGAACATTTCTAATAATATTACTGTAAGAAGCAAGGCTTGGATTATTGTTCCAAATCTCTGAGCTACTAATAATAGAGGTATTTCATATTCATAGATATAGGGTTGATTGACCATTAACAAAAGATTAATGATAAAACTTAATACTGCTAATCCAATAGCTCCTAATGTTACACCTATAATCATGGTTTTAGGTTTTTTTATTTGATTGCTTAAAGGAACTATTACACCACAAGAAGAAGTTGCATTAAAAGCTGAATATAGAAGAGTTGATAGGACTATACCTGTTTTTCTTGGCTCAAATTTATTTATAAAGTCAACAGAAAATATGTCTTTACAAAATAAAAAATATAAAACAGTGATTAATGTTATAGTGAAAATAAGTATAGGAACAATAAAGGAGTTAACTTCTATTAAACCATTTGTATCCCTTAATAAAAAGAAAATAGCAACGGTCATCATTATTAAAGAGCCAATAAGTTTTGGAATACCAAAAAATTGATTAAGTAAAGCACCACTCCCAGCTAAAATGATTGAGGCACTAGATAACATAAATAAAGTTGTAATTACACTAGTTAATTTTCCTAATATGTTGGGACTAACAATACTCATTAGTTCAGCGTAAGAATTTAAATTATACTTAATACTTATTTTAGAAGCAATTATAGCTATAATTATATAAAAGAAACCGCAAAAAATAATACCTATAAAACTAGATAAACCATAAGATGTAAAAAAGTTTAATATTTCTTGGCCAGAAGCTAAACCAGCACCAACTATTGTTCCAATAAAAACAAAAGCTATTTGAAAAATCTTTGATAAATCTTCCTTCATTTAACATCCCCCTAAAGCCTGTATATTAACAAATATATATTCTTAACAGAGTTTTTATTCTACAAAATAGAAAACTTACATGGAAAATTTTGCTTTGTCCAAAAGTTTTAATATATTTTAGATATGTAGTAAAATAAAAGGTACAAACTATAATTTGTACTTATACTTTATGGAGGAAAATATGAAAGAATGGAATGGTAAGAGATATCATAGTTTTAACTATTATCTTAGAAATAAATTTAATGAAAAAGTATATAAAATAGCTTTAGATGGAGGTTTTACTTGTCCGAATAGAGATGGAAAAGTTGGAGTAGGAGGATGTACTTTCTGCAGTGCTAGGGGATCTGGAGATTTTGCTGGGAGTAGAAGGTTAGAGATAACAAGTCAGTTTGAAGATAGAAGAAAAATGATGGAAAAGAAGTGGCATAGTCAGAAGTTAATTGCTTATTTCCAAGCTTATACTAATACATATGCTCCAGTAGATGTTCTTAGAAAAAAGTATTATGAGGCGTTAAATCAAGAGAATGTTGTAGCTATGTCTATAGCAACAAGACCAGATTGCATTGATGATGATGTATTGGATTTATTATCAGAAATAAATGAAAAAACCTATCTTATAGTTGAACTTGGGCTGCAAACAGTAAATGATGAAGTTGCAAGAAGCTTTAATAGAGGTTATGATTTTGAGGTTTTTGATAATACTCTAAAAAGATTATTAGATAGAAATATTGAAGTTGTAGTACATTCTATTTTTGGTCTTCCAGGTGAAACCGAAGAAGATATGATGAAGACTGTAGATTACATTGCTCATTCTGGTGCAAAGGGAATAAAATTTCACTTGCTTCATTTGATGGAAAAAACAAAAATGGCAGAGCAATATAGAAGAGGAGAATTTAAACTGCTAGAACAAGATGAATACATAGATTTAGTTTGTAAGGCAATAGCAAGAATACCAGAAGATATGGTAGTACATAGATTGACAGGAGATGCACCTAGGGAATTATTAATTGGACCTATGTGGAGCTTAAAAAAATGGGAAGTGTTAAATGCAATAGATAAGGCTTTAGTGGATAATGATATATGGCAAGGAAAAAACTTTAAGTAGTTTACATTGCACAGTATGTAGTCACAGTTTTGGATGAAACTACTAGGCAGTTTCTATAACTTATGCTATTTTAAATGTTTTGCATTGGTAATAACAATTAGAAAATAGCTGTGAATTCTGAACTGAGAGAAGGGGAGTTATGTGAATATAGATGTTATTATATCAGCAAATCATATTAACGAAGAATATTTGAAGAATAAGATTGTAGTTGTAATAGATATGTTAAGAGCTACATCAGTTATAGCAACAGCTATAAATAATGGAGCTAAAGAGGTTATACCAATATTAACGGTAGAAGAGGCTCTTAAGAAAAAGGAAGAACTTAAAGCCAATGGAATTGAAGCATTACTTGGTGGAGAGAGAAAGGCAGTAAAGATTGATGGCTTTGATTTTACTAATTCTCCATTAGAATACACAAAGGAAAAAATAGAAGGGAAGACAATTATCTTAACAACTACCAATGGTACAAGAGCAATAAATTTAAGTAAAAAGGCAAAAAAGATACTAATTGCTTCAATGCTAAATGCTAGAGCTGTTGTAGATGCATTAAAAAATGAAAAAGAAGATATAATATTTATAAATGCAGGAACCAACGGTGAATTTTCTATGGATGATTACATTTGCTCTGGCTATATGATAAGCTTACTTTGCAGAGAAACTTGCTGTAATTTATCAGATATTTCAAAGACAGCTAAAATAATATATGAAAATAATATTAATATTATAGATTTTATAAAAGAAGCAAAACATTATAATATATTAAAAAGTCTTAATTTAGAAAATGATTTATATTATTGTATAAAAAAGGACATAATAAAAATAGTTCCTTATTTTAATAAATATAAAAATTCTATTGAAAAATAAATTAATAAAAAAGAATAAAATATTAAAGATTTTTGTTGACAAATATAATAAAAACATTTAATATTAAAATACAATGATAATCAATATCAATTAGAGGATTCGTTATTATTAAAAGTCCACAATTTTAATAATACACATATAAACATACTCCTATAAAATAAGAATTTATTTCACTAAAAGGTAACTAGTATTTAAGGGCTAGTTACCTTTTAGTTTTTTATTTAAATTGTCCATTAATAAATTAATTTACATAAAGCTAATGTAATATAAATATAATATAGTAAGACTTATATAGAAAGGAGAAATTATATGATATTTAAGGCTATTTTATTACCAACCCCTAGAAGAGTAAGAAAATACATAGAATCAATTATTGATGAACTTAATACTGAAGTTATTTATGCAAAGGATAATATTAAAAAAGAAGAAAATAATGTTAAAGTCCCTGATAACAATGTAAAAAATTATGGAATAAGCTTTAGAATTTATTAAATAAAAAAACCACCTGAATATTTCAGGTGGTTTAGGGGAGATATAATCTATATAGCTAATATAGTTTGGGGGAACTATATTAGCTGTTTTTTAGATGTTCATCTATTAAAGCTTCAATTTTCGGAATACATCTGTATCCTTTGCAGCCACCAGTACAAGCTCCAGTTGCTTTAGAAACTTCACTAACAGTGGATGCTCCGGCTTTAATGGCATCTTTAATTTTGGATCTTGGTATAGCCTTGCAAATACAAACCTTTGTAATTTTGTCAAGGACTTGTTCCTTTAATTCATTTTCCATTTAGTTTTCCTCCTAAGATTTAAAAACTTACTAAGGAAAATAAAGGGGATAAAAAACAAATTTAATGTTTATTTTTTATAATTAAATTATACAATTATTAATAATAAAAGTCAATAGTAATTAATAAAAATTATTAGTTAATATTAGCAAAGGGATTTTATTTCTAGTATAATAAAATTATTAATTAAAAATTTATTAATTAAAAATTTATTAATTATAAAATTATTATTAGAGAAATTTATAAAAATATTCTTAAATATGGACTTTAATCTTATTTTGCTTTATAATAATAGACAAATATTGTTTAGATTTTAAATAAGATTAAAGACTATGAATAGGAAAAGTATTTAGCTGTATACTTTAAGAGAGTGATTGGTTGGTGTAAAATCACAGTTAAGGCTAAAGAAAATCACCTAGGAGTCTGAGGCTGAAAGAGTTTTCGATTAAGCTTATCACGTTATTCCGCGTTAAGGAATAGAGTATTATTGTACTCGAAACTAAAGTTTTTAATTTAAAAACTTATATCCCTTGGGTGGTATACGCGATTCTTCGTCCTTTAGGCGAAGATTTTTTTATTTTAAATATATTAACAATATAACTTAAATGTTGACAGTATAACTTTCTAAGACTGAATAATTAAGTTTCTATGGTTAATAATGAAAAATATAACCAAATGAAAATGAGCAGAGTAATATTATATCTAATGGAAGGGAGCTTAAAAATGTATAAAAAGGTTGAATTATCAAAAGGCTTTGTAGGCATGGAAAATGACGTGGCAAAGCTTTGGGAAGAAAAAGACATTATAAAAAAGAATCTTAATGCAAATCAAGATGGAGAGTATTTTACTTTCTATGATGGACCTCCAACAGCAAATGGAAAACCTCATGTTGGTCACATTATAACAAGAGTAATTAAAGATACTATCCCTAGATATAAAGTAATGAAGGGATATAAGGTTACAAGAAAAGCAGGTTGGGATACTCATGGTCTTCCTGTTGAGCTTGAAATAGAAAAGAAATTAGGTATATCTGGAAAAGAGCAAATTGAAAATTATGGAGTAGAAAAGTTTATCCACGAATGTAAAGAGTCTGTATTTACTTATGTTAGTATGTGGGAAAAAATGACTAAGCAAATAGGCTATTGGGTAGATATGGATAATCCTTATGTTACATATCATAACTCATATATTGAATCTGAATGGTGGGCTTTAAAGACAATGTGGGAAAAAGGTCTTTTATATAAGGGACATAAGGTTATGCCATATTGCCCAAGATGTGGAACTGCTCTTTCTTCTCATGAAGTTTCACAAGGTTATAAGGATGTAAAGGACTTAACTGCTATAGCTAAATTTAAGGTTGAAGGTGAAAATAATAAATATATATTAGCATGGACAACAACTCCTTGGACATTACCTTCAAACTTAGCTTTATGTGTAAATAAGGCTTATGACTATATAGAAGCTAAAGTTCAGGATTCTGATGAAGTATATATATTAGCAAAAGAATTAGCTCCAAGAGTATTAGGAGAAGAATATGAAGTAATTAAAGAGTTTAAGGGTTCTGAATTATTAGGACTTAAATATGAAAGATTATTACCATTTGGAAAGGTTGAAGGAAAAGCTTTTGAAGTTATACATGGAGATTATGTAACTTTAACAGATGGTACAGGAATAGTTCATATAGCTCCTGCTTATGGAGAAGACGATAGCTTTGTTGCTAAGAAAAATGGAATAACTTTTATAAATTTAGTTGATGCCAGTGGTAACTTCATAGATGAAGTAACTCCATGGGCTGGAAAGTTTGTTAAAAAGTGCGACGATGATATAGTTAAATACTTAGATAAGGAAAATAAATTATTTAAAGCTGAAAAGCATACTCACTCATACCCTCATTGTTGGAGATGTGACACACCACTTCTTTACTATCCAAAAGAAAGCTGGTTTGTTGCAATGACTAAGCTTAGAGATAATTTATTAAGAAATAATAACAAAATAAATTGGTATCCAGATAACATAAGAACAGGTAGATTTGGTAAGTTCTTAGAAAATGTTATTGACTGGGGTATTTCAAGAGATAGATACTGGGGAACACCACTTCCAATTTGGGAATGTGAATGTGGACACAGAGAATGTATTGGAAGTATAGCAGAGCTTAAGGAAAAGGGTAATAATGTTCCTGATGATATAGAACTTCATAAGCCATATATTGATAAGGTTCATTTAGATTGTCCAAAGTGTGGAAAGAAAATGAATAGAACTCATGAAGTTATAGACTGCTGGTTTGATTCAGGATCAATGCCTTTCGCTCAGTTACACTATCCATTTGAAAATAAGGAAGAATTTGAAAAGAGATTCCCGGCACAATTTATATCAGAAGCAGTTGATCAAACAAGAGGATGGTTCTATACTTTATTAGCTATCTCAACAGCTTTATTTGATACTAATTCCTTTGAAAACTGTATAGTTTTAGGTCACGTGTTAGATAAAAAGGGATTAAAGATGTCAAAATCAAAGGGAAATGTTGTAGATCCATTTGAAGTATTAGATTCTCAAGGAGCAGATGCTACTAGATGGCATTTCTACACTGCAAGTGCACCATGGCTTCCAACAAGATTCTCAATAGATGATGTTGCTGAAGCTCAAAGAAAATTCTTAAGTACTTTATGGAATGTTTATTCCTTCTACGTTTTATATGCAGACTTAGATAAGTTTAATCCATTAGATTATAAAGATTTTAAATCAGAAAATGTAATGGATAAGTGGATATTATCAAAGTTAAATACATTAATTAAAACTGTTGAAAAGGACTTAGATGAATATCAAATAACACCAGCAGCTCTTGCTATTGAGAAATTTACTGATGAATTATCTAACTGGTATGTAAGAAGAAATAGGTCAAGATTCTGGTCATCAGAATTAACAGAAGAAAAAATAGGTGCTTATGTTACTCTATATAGAGTTTTAACTACTTTAGTAAGGGTTATAGCTCCATTTGTACCATTTATCTCTGAAGAAATTTATCAAAACTTAGTTGTTAATTTAGATAAGAATGCTATTGAAAGTGTACATTTATGTTCATGGCCAAAAGCAAATGAAAAAGAAATAGATAAAAATCTAGAAAAAGAAATGGATTTAGCCTATACAATAGTTCAACTTGGTAGAAGTGCAAGAAATGGTGCCAATATTAAAAATAGACAGCCACTTTCAAAAATGCAGATTTCAACAAATTCTCTACCTAAATATTATGGAGATATAATAAAAGATGAGCTTAATATTAAAGAAGTTGAATTTGGAGCCGACTTATCGGAACATGTTAACTTTGAAGTAAAACCTAATTTACCTGTATTAGGAAAGGCATATGGTAAGTTAATTCCTGGAATTAGAAAAGAAATATCTTCAAGAAATCAAATGGAATTAGCCCAAAAGATTAACAATGGAGGAATTGAAACTATCGTAGTTAATGATGTAGAAATAGTTTTAGATAAGGACAATTTACTAGTAACAATGCAAGGTAAGGAAGGTTATGCTTTTGCAGGCGAAGGTACTATAGGAGTTGTTCTTGATACAAATATTACTCCTGAATTAAGAGAAGAAGGACATTTAAGAGAAATAATTTCAAAAATTCAAAACATGAGAAAAGAAAGTGGATTTGAAGTTGCAGATAAAATAAAATTATATGTTGCTAATAATGATATGTTAATAGATATCATTAATAGAAATAGAGAATTTATAGAAAAAGAAACTTTAACAGAAGAAGTGCTTGTAAATGTTGAAGCTGATTACAAAGAAGTTAATGTAAATGGTGAAAGTTTAAATATGACAGTTAAAGTTATTAAATAATTATTAAAGGGGCCGTCTTAGACAGCCCTTTTAATATGCAAAATATTAAAAATTTTTGTATAAAAATGAGAATATTGTAATAGCTATTTACAAATAGTATAATTATACTTAAAATGTAATAAAGAAATTGAATAAAATGGAGTGATGAAAGTATGGCTACTTCGATAAAGGATGTTGCTAAAGAAGCGGGTGTTTCCATTGCTACTGTTTCTAGAGTCTTAAATGACATAGACGTTGTAAACGAAGATACTAAAAAGAAAGTATTAGATGCAATAAACAAACTTGGATATAGACCTAATATAGTAGCAAGAAGTCTTAAAACTCAAAGGACAAAGACCATAGGTATACTTGTTCCAGATATTTCTAGTGGTTTCTATCCTGAAATCGTTAGAGGCGCTGAAGATGTTTCTAATATTTACGATTATAATGTAATATTGTGTAATTCAGACTTTGATGATGAAAAGGAAAAGGAATACTTAAGAGTACTTAGAGAAAAAATGGTTGATGGAGTTATTTATATGAGTTCTTCCTTACAACCAGAGATATTAGACTTAATTAATGAGCTAAATATAAAAACTGTTCTAGTTGAAACAAAGGATAAAGAAGAGAGACTACCAAGCGTAACAATAGATAATATAAAGGCTTCAGAAGAAATTACAAACTATCTTATAAATAAAGGTAGAAGAAAGATTGCTTTTGTTGGAGCTAAGAAGGAAAGTTTAAATGCTTGGGTAGATAGATTTATTGGTTATGAAAAGGCTTTAAAAGATAATGGATTAGAGCTTGATGAAGACCTTATATTTACAAAAGGATTAAAAGTAAAATCAGGTTATGATGCTGTTGAACATTTTGAAAATAGCAAAAAGCCTTATGATGCAGTAGTATGTGCGTCAGATGAATTAGCTGTTGGAGTAATAAATGCCTTAAGGGAAAGAGGTAAAAAGGTCCCTGAAGAGGTAAGTGTTGTTGGCTTTAATAACAATGAGATAGCAGAACTTTTCTATCCTAAAATAACAACAATTAAGCAACCAAGTTATGATATGGGATCTGTTGCTATGAGAATGTTAATAAAATTATTAAATAAAAAAGGCTTAGAACAATCACAATTTGTACTTGATTATGAATTAATAGAGAGGGAAAGTGCTAAATAACAATTGATATAAATATAAAGATGGAGTTGTTGTCAGCAGAAGTAATTGTAATGAGCTTCTGAAAACATATCTAATTGTTTCAGTACAAAATATTATAGTGATTATAAAATTAAATGTGAAATTTTACATAAAGGGGCTGTCTTTGCAGCTCCATCTTTAATTTATATTGATTTTTAGTTTGCTTACAATTTTCAGTAAAAATTTTTGCTGTAATTTAAATAAATTATTGCAAAAAAATAGTAAAGATGATATAATACTCTCAAAGGTTATTAAACGTTTTCATCAAATTTCAACTTTCGGTGAAGAGTTTGGTATTGAGTAAAAGAGAATTTTTTAAAATTGGGTTATGGGTCAAAAAAACAACTTCAAAAGAAGTTGTTTTTTTGTTTTTATTTTAATTATAAGATTCCTTCTTCTTTCAAAATATTTTCTAATTCTTGAAGTTTATTATTTAATAAAATAAATTTTTCTTTAATTATCTTTTTCTCTGTTTCATTATCTAATACATTTACAATCTCTTCTACTGTTTCTAAAGCATCATCAATTTCTTTTTGAGCTAATTTTAAATTAGATTCCTTCATATATATCTCCTTTTATGTCTCCTTTGTAATTTTAAACATAACAAATAATAGTTATATTATTTATCCTATCACTAATAAATTTCTCATGCAAGGCATATATTGTATAAGAAATTTGTAAGGGGTGAAATTTTGATAAATTATGTTTGGTTTATAATGATATTCTTAGGAATATTAGTTGGATTAATTACAGGTAATGGAGAAATTATTTCAAATTCTATCATAAAAACAGCAGATTCAACAGTTTCATTGATAATTGGATTAGTAGGAATAATGTGTTTTTGGTGTGGAGTAATGAAGGTAGCAGAAAAAAGTGGATTTACTCAAAAGCTAGCAAAACTCCTTAAACCGATATTAAAGCGTCTTTTTAAAGAAGCAGCGAAGGATGAAAAAGCTTTGGGAGCCATAGTTATGAATATTACTGCAAATATGATGGGCCTTGGTAATGCAGCTACTCCTTTTGGAATAAAGGCAATGGAGGAAATGAGCAGACTAAACAAGAAAGAGGGACGTGCCTCTAACGATATGGCCTTATTTTTAGTATTAAATGCTGCATGTATACAGCTTGTTCCTTCAACTGTAATTTCCATTAGGGCTGCAACAGGCTCCATCAATCCTGGTGCAATAATAATTCCAGCAGTAACAGCTAGCACAATAGCTGCAATTGCAGGAACTATATATTGCAAAATATTACAAAGGTATTTTTAAAGGAGTGTTTTAATGTTACAGTATTTAACTAAGAGCATTATTCCTATAATAGTTATAGTAATCACAACTTATGGAATGTTCAAGGGAAGAAAAGTATATGAATGGTTTATTGAAGGGGCAAAGGAAGGCTTAAAAGTCTGTTTAAACATATTTCCCTATCTGCTAGCTATGCTTATAGCAGTAAATATTTTTAGGGAGGCAAAATTATTAGATATTTTAAATGATTTAATAGCACCAATAGGTGCTTTAATAGGCCTTCCAAAGGAAGTAATTCCTTTAATATTAATAAAGCCTTTATCAGGAAGTGGAGCTATTGGAGTATTAACAGATATATTAAAAAATTATGGACCGGATACAAAAATAGGGCTTATATCATCTGTAATTATGGGAACTACTGAAACAATATTTTATACCCTGACAGTTTATTTTGGAGCTGTTCAAATAAAGAAGATAAGGCATACTTTATGGGCAGCAATTTTAGCTGATTTAACTGCCATTATTGTTTCAGTTTTTATAGTAACTAGATTTCTTTTATAATAAATAATGCATTTAAGGGAAAAATAGGCTATATTTAAAATATAGCCTATTTTTAATGTTTGATAAGGAAGTTGGAGGAACTATGAAAAAGGAATTTTATATAAAAAACAGAAAAAGAGTTTTTGATAAAATTAAGGATAATTCTATTCTGATTTTATTTGCAGGAAATGCTCCAAAGAAAACTGGGGATGAAGAATATCCTTTTACACCAAATAGAAATTTTTATTATTTAACAGGAATAGATGAGCAAGCTCATGTATTGTTATTAAGTAAATTTAATGGGGAGAATAAAGAGTACCTATTCATAAAAGATATAGATGAAATTATGGAAAAATGGAATGGAAAAACTATAAGAAAAGAAGAAGCAAGAGAAATTTGCGGAATAGAAGAAGTTAAATATTTAAGCGAACTAGATAAGTTCATTGATAAGTTAGTTTTAAATAAGGAAGAATTAAATATTTATTTAGATTTAGAAGAAAAAAATTCGTCTTATGACTATTTAAATAAAATAAAAGATAGATACTATAATATAAGTATTAAAAATGCTTATAAAATTATTGCTGAATTAAGACTTGTAAAAACTGAAGAAGAAATAAATAGAATAAGAAAAGCAATAGAAATTACAATTGAGGGTGTAGAAAATCTAATGAAAAATACTAAGGCAGGAATGAAAGAATATGAATTAGAAGCGTATTTTGATTTTGTATGCAAAAAAAGAGGAGTTAAGGATTTAGCCTTTAAAACTATTGCAGCAGCAGGAAAAAATGCAACGATTCTTCACTATGTAGATAATAATACAGAACTTAAGGAAAATGATTTGATTTTATTCGATTTAGGTGCACAATATAAGTATTATAATGCAGATATATCAAGAACCTTCCCTGTAAGCGGAAAGTTTACCAAAAGACAAAAAGAAGTCTACAATGCAGTTCTTAGAGTAAATGAAAAGATAATTAGCGAAATGAAGCCGGGAGTTAAATTTCTTGATATTAACAAGCTGGCTAGAGACTTAATAGCTGAGGAATGTATAAAGCTCGGATTAATTAAAAATAAAGAAGATGTTTCAAAATACTATTATCACAGTATAGGCCATAGCTTAGGAATGGATACTCATGATGTAGAATTAGAAGGAAGAAATGTAACCTTTGAAGAAGGAATGGTATATACTGTTGAACCAGGCATTTATATAGAAAAAGAGGGAATTGGAATTAGAATAGAGGATGATGTTTTAATTACTAAGGATGGTAATGAAGTTTTAACGAAAAATATGATAAAATCAGTAGAACAAATTGAAGAGTTTATGTCTAAATAATAAACTTATAATTAATTTTATTATATGGTTGATTTAATATGATAATCCTTATATAATGAGTGTGGAAATTAAATATAAATAAAGACAAGGTATAGAGGCGCGGTAATTAAGAGTACTATTAATGAGGTAAGCACTGTGATTTAATAGGAAAGGAATTATCGCCGAAGCGTATGATTGATGCTTTAAGATCATACTGCTGGTGTTATATAGAATATATATAACACTGCCACAAGCTATCTTTGTGGAGAGCTATTACTTGAGGAACTTATTTTATTATTATCAGTGCTGATATTTTTAAAACCTTGAGTGAGAACTCGAGGTTTTTTATATTTGATTTTATTATTAGAAAATATTACAAAGGAGTTTAAAAATGAATAATAAAAAGAGTATTAAGTTGTTCTTAATAACAACTATGATTAGTTTATTATCAACATCTGTTGTTTTTGCAGAGGAATTAGATGTATCTGTAAGAAATGCAGATCATTATGGTATATTAACTTTGATACCACCTATTTTGGCAATATTATTAGCTTTTATAACTAAGAATGTTGTTATATCTTTATTTATTGGTGCATTATCAGGTACATTTTTAGTACAATTAGTGGATAATTCCTTCATGGATGCAATAATTCAAGCTTTTTTAGATTTTGTATCTAGGGCATTAAATTCTTTAGCTGATCCTTGGAATGCAGGGATAATTCTTCAGGTACTAGTAATAGGTGGAATTATACAATTAGTAGCTAAAATGGGAGGGGCCAAAGCTGTTGCAGAAGCTTTAGCCAAAAAAGCAAAAACAGCTAGGAGTACTCAATTAGTTACACTTTTGTTAGGGTTAGCAGTATTTTTTGATGATTATGCTAATTCATTAATAGTAGGACCTATAATGAAGCCTGTTTCAGATAAAATGAAAATATCAAGAGAAAGATTGGCCTTTATTATAGATGCAACAGCAGCTCCAATTGCAGGTTTAGCTATTGTATCTACTTGGATAGGTTTAGAAGTTGGTTTAATAAATGATGCTTTTGTTAATGGTATTGGTAAAGAGGTAGATGCTTTTGGTGTCTTTTTGCAGACCATTCCTTATAGATTTTATAATATATTAATATTAATTTTTATATTTATTACTTCAATCTTATTAAAGGAATTTGGTCCGATGTATAAGGCTGAGGTTAAGGCAAGAAAAAGAGGGGATGCATCTAAGGAGGAAGTTGCTTTAGATTCTAATCTAGATAATTCTGATTTCGAGCCAAAAGAAGGAATAAAGTTAAGTATATGGAATGCTATAATTCCAATAGGAACATTAATAGCAACGGCTTTAATTTGTTTTTACTTTAGTGGTTATTCTTCAATAATGGCAGGAGAAAATGATGCTCTTAAGGAATTTATGAATAATTCACCTTTATCTCTTAAAGGGATTCAAGAGGCTTTTAGTGCATCAGATGCTTCAGTAGCATTATTCCAGTCAGCTTTAATATCAAGCATAGTAACTATTGTTTTAGGAGTAATTAAAAAAATATTTACAATTTCTGAAGCTATAGATGTATGGATTGATGGAATGAAACCATTACTTATTACAGGAGTTATATTGCTATTAGCTTGGTCATTAAGCTCTGTAATAAAGGATTTAGGAACAGCAAAGTATTTAGTTTCCTTACTTTCAGGCTCATTGCCCAAATTTTTACTTCCAAGCTTAATATTTATCTTGGGCTCTGTTATCTCCTTTGCTACAGGTACAGCTTATGGAACTATGGGAATATTAATGCCGTTGGCAATACCTCTTGCATATTCAATAAACCCAGATATGAGTTATGTAGTTGTCAGTACAAGTGCAGTATTGACTGGTGCTATATTTGGTGATCATTGTTCTCCTATATCAGATACTACAATTCTTTCCTCAATGGGAGCAGGATGTAATCATATTGATCACGTTAATACTCAAATTTGGTATTCTTTATTTGTAGCATCAATAACAATAGTCTTTGGATATATTCCAGCTGGTTTTGGGTTAAAGTGGTATATTGCTCTTCCGATAGCAATATTAGCAGTATATTTAGGGATTCAAATATTAGGTAAAAAGGTAGAAGAATATTAAAAGAGTTAAATATAGATTTAATTATATGATGAAGCTCATAGATATTTTTGAGTTTCATCATTTTTTTATTCGGTTAAGTGAATATTAATCATATAGATTATGTTAATTTCTATTGATATAATGATAATTAAAAAAGATAAAGTGAGGAGTAATAGAATGAGTAATTTAGAAAGACTTAGAGAAATAATGAAAAAAGAAAGTATAAATTATTATATAATTCCAAGCAGTGATTCACATCAAAGTGAATATGTAGCAGATTATTTTAAAGGAAGAGAATTTATATCAGGTTTTACTGGTTCAGCAGGAACCTTATTAGTAGGATTAGATAAGGCTTATCTTTGGACTGATGGGAGGTATTTTATTCAGGCGGCTAAGGAATTATTAGGAACTGGAATTGAGCTTATGAAGATGGCTACTCCAGGCTATCCAAGCTTAGAGGAATGGATTAAAGACAATGTTAAGGAAGATCAAGTATTAGGTTTTGATGGAAGAGTTGTATCAGTTAAACAATATGAAAGTTATAAAGCTATAGCAAATAATAATAAATTTAAAATAGTTATGGATAAGGATTTATTAGATGAAGTTTGGCTTAATAGACCACAGCTTCCAAAGTATAAGATTTTTAATCATGATGAATCTTTTTGTGGAAAATCTACTAAGGAAAAGCTAGAAGAAGTAAGAAAACATATGATAAATAAAGAAGCAGATAGCTTCATTTTATCTTCCTTAGATGATATAGCCTGGCTTTACAATATAAGAGGAAATGATATTTTATTTAATCCAGTAGCACTATCCTATGCCATAATAACTAGAAATGAAGCAAATCTTTATATAGATTTAGATAAGCTTACAGAAGAAGTAAAGACAAAATTGAATTCTCAAGGGGTAAATATATTTAATTATAATGAGATAGAAGAACATGTAAGAACTATAAAAGGTACAGTTTTACTAGATAAAAATAAGTTAAATGCAAAAGTATTTTCTGCAATTAGTAAAGAAGTTAGAGTTATAGATGAATTAAATTATACAACAAAATTAAAGGCTATAAAAAATGAAACTGAAATAGCAAGTATGGAAAAGTCTCAAGTAAGAGATGGAGTTGCTATGGTAAGATTTATGAAATGGCTAAAAGAAAATGTAGGTAAAGAAAAGATTAGTGAAATATCTGCAGCTAAGAAACTAACCTCAATAAGGGCTGAAGGTGAAAACTATAAGGGAGATAGTTTTAATACTATTGCTGGTTATAAGGAACATGCAGCAATGATGCATTATTCAGCAACTGAAAAAACAGATTATGAACTTAAGGAAGAGGGAATGTTTCTTGTAGATTCAGGAGCACAATATCTTGATGGAACTACAGATATAACAAGAACCTTTATTTTAGGAGAAATTACTGAAGAAGAAAGAAGAGATTTTACTCTAGTTTTAAAGAGTCATATAGGATTAGCTTTAGCTAAATTCTTAAAGGGAACTACAGGCATGAATCTAGATATTTTAGCAAGAGGACCATTATGGAAATATGGTATAGATTATAAATGCGGAACAGGTCATGGAGTTGGGTTTTTCTTAAATGTCCATGAAGGACCACAAAGCATTAGGCCAATAGGAGATGCTGCAGCTACAGTATTAGAAGCTGGAATGGTAATTACAAATGAACCTGGAGTTTATAAAGAAGGAAAGTATGGAATTAGAACTGAAAATACATTAATAGTAGAAAAATATATGATTTCAGAAGAATCTGGAGAATTCTATAAGTTTAGAACTATCTCTTATTGTCCTATAGATTTAGATGGAATAGAGCTTAATTTATTGACCTTTGAAGAAAAGGAGTGGTTAAATAATTACCACAAGACAGTATTTGAAAAGTTGAGTCCTTATTTAAGAAAAGATGAAATTGAGTTCTTAAAGAAAGTAACAAGGGAAGTTTAATCAATGTATATTTCACAGCGCACAGCTAAAAGTAGAATTATTTTTTATAGTCTCTAAAACTGTGCCCTGTGAACTTATAAAAATATTTTTTATGTTTGCTTCTTCTCTTTTGGTGGATTAATAATGGCGTTGATAATTATTGCAATAATTACCCCTACAATTGTTTCTAAAGTTCTTTGAAAAGCATATCTGACTGGATTAATAATATCAGGATCTATTAGTATTATTAAGATAACTATTGATGCTATAGTACAGGCAGCAGGTTTCTTAATTAAATTACAAATATATATTATTAAACAAACCCCTAATGAAGCTATAATTATAGAAAAGGAATGTAAATTAAGTTTAATGGTTAAAATAAGTATAATTGCTCCAAGTACACCGCCTATAAATGTACCAATCAATCTATTTAAACCTATTTTTACAGAATCTTCTATGGTACTTTGCATAGATATAATTGCCGCAATTGGTGCATTTAGGGATTTGGGGATTAGTAATAAACAAATTAATACTGCCAGGGAAGTTTTAAGATTTCTATAACCTAGATGAGGAAGAGCTAAATGTTTCATTTAAAAACCTCCAATAAATATTATATATTTAAGTCCTATTTAATTATATTTAAATTATAGTATATGACAAAATTCTAAAAAAGTATATAATAAAATATATAATACATATAAATATAAAAATAAGGGTAATAAATATGAACTTAATAATTTTATTGATAATAGTAGATATAGTACCTTTGGGGTTATTGTTATTAGGAGGAATATATGAAACAAAACATTCAAAATTTCCTAATACCAAAATTGGATATAAAAATAAATATTCAATATTAAATAAAAAAACTTGGGAATACTCTAATAAGCTTGCTTCAAAAATATATGGAGCAATTGGGAGTTTTCTACTTGTATTAAATACAATAGGTATTTTTATATTTGGAGAAGAGGCTTTTTCTACAATATTAGCATTAACTTTTATTTTAGTTGTTATAGCAAGGCTTATAATAGAAAATATAATAAAAAAGAAGTTTAAATTGAAATGAATATTAAAATATTGACAGTATACCCAAATTACCATATCATAATATTAAATGCGATGAAAAGAAGAGTAATGAAAATTAAGGCTTAAAGAGAGCTAGGGTGGGTGAAAGCTAGCAGCTAATATTTTCATGAAGATGGCCTTGGAGCATGTTCTCTGAGCAAAATTAATTGTAAGGAGAATACGGGAGCAACCGTTATATTGCAAAGTGAAAATTTCACTTGCTGAGGTATTTATCGTGAGATAAATACGAAATAGAGTGGTAACACGTGTAATGCGTCTCTATATGGTTTTATATCCATATAGAGATTTTTTATATTGTAACTATATTATTTAAGTAAAATAACAGGAGGAAAAGGATATGTGTAAGAAAACATATTACATAACTACGCCAATTTATTATCCGTCAACAAAACTTCATATTGGTAATACTTATACAACAGTTGCAGCAGATGCCTTAGCCAGATATAAAAGATTAACAGGATATGATGTAATGTTCTTAACAGGAACAGATGAACATGGACAAAAAATTCAAAGAATAGCAGAAGAAAAGGGTATAACACCAAAGGAACATGTAGATGAAGTTGTAGCGGGAATAAAAGAATTATGGAAGCTAATGAATATAGGCTATGATAAGTTTATTAGAACAACTGATGATTATCATATTAAGGCTGTTCAAGATATATTTAAAAAATTATATGATCAAGGAGATATATATAAATCCTCTTATGAAGGAATGTATTGTACTCCGTGTGAATCTTTCTGGACAGAAACTCAATTAGTAAATGGAAATTGCCCAGACTGTGGAAGACCAATAGAAAAATCAAAGGAAGAAGCATATTTCTTTAAAATGAGCAAATATGCTGATAGATTAATTGAATATATAGAAACTCATCCAGAATTTATACAACCAGAATCAAGAAAAAATGAAATGCTTAATAACTTCTTAAGACCAGGTCTTCAAGATCTTTGTGTTTCAAGAACTAGCTTTAACTGGGGAATTCCTGTAACTTTTGATGAAGGTCATGTTGTATATGTATGGATAGATGCTTTATCAAATTATATTACTGCTCTTGGTTACGGAAGTGAAAATAAAGAATTATATGAAAAATATTGGCCAGCAGATGTTCATTTAATAGGTAAGGATATTTTAAGATTTCATACTATATACTGGCCAATTATGCTAATGGCTTTAGGATTACCACTTCCAAAGCAAGTATTTGGTCATGGATGGCTGCTTGTAGATGGAGGTAAAATGTCAAAATCTAAGGGAAATGTTGTAGACCCTGTTACTTTAGTTGAACATTTTGGAGTAGATGCAGTTAGATATTATTTATTAAAAGAAATCCCATTTGGATCAGATGGATTATTTAATAATGAAATATTTATAAAGAAAATCAACTCAGATTTATGTAATGATTTAGGAAACTTGCTTTCAAGAACAGTGGCAATGATTGAGAAGTATTTTGGAGGAGAAGTACCTGCAAATTCTGAAAAAGAAGCAATTGATGATGAACTAATAAATTTAGCTTTAGCAACTCCAGGAAAAGTTACAGAAGCAATTGATGAATTGAGAATACCAGAAGCTCTAGAAACTATATTTAATTTAATAAGAAGAGCAAATAAATATATAGATGAAACAACTCCTTGGATATTAGCCAAGGATGATGCTAAGAAGGAAAGATTAGGAACAGTTTTATATAATTTAGCTGAAAGCTTAAGATTTTCATCTGTATTATTAGCAGCCTTTTTACCTGAAACAAGTGAAAAAATTAATGCTCAATTAAATACTAATAATGTATCCTTTGAATCATTAAAGGAATTTAATGGAACAGTAGTTGGAACCAAGGTTAAAAAGGGAGAGGCTTTATTCCCAAGAATAGATGTAGATAAGAAATTAGCTGAATTAGAAGCATTAAAGGAAGCTCAATTAGCTAAAGACAAACCAGCCAAAAGAGAAATAGCTCCAATAAAAGAAGAAATAACTATAGAAGACTTTGAAAAGATAGATTTAAGAGTAGTAAAAGTCTTAGCTTGTGAACCTATAAAGAAGGCAAAGAAACTATTAAAGCTAACAGTAGATTTAAATGGAGAAGAAAGACAAGTGGTGTCTGGAATTTCTCAATACTATAAACCTGAAGAGTTAGTGGGTAAAAATGTAGTTCTAGTTGCTAACTTAAAGCCAGTAACTTTAAGGGGAGAATTATCACAAGGAATGATTCTTGCAGCTGCAACAGATGATGGCAGCATTTTAAAGCTTGTAGACCCAGGTGATCTACCAACAGGAAGTATAGTGAGATAAATCTCACAATTTAAAATGTAGAATACAAAATGCATAATTAAGGAGGATTTTCAGCTAGCTGAAAATCTTTCTTTATATTATTAGCTGTAATTGAGAATTAAAAGCTTGAGATGTTAGAAAATTTTGCTTTCGACAGCAGATTTTTATTAAAAGAAAGGAATAAAATAGATGAAAAATAAGAAATTTAATATTTCCAGGGAAAAAAGAGAAGATTTAATTAATGAAATAAAAACATTTTTTTATGAAGAAAGAGATGAAGAAATCGGAGATTTAGCTGCCAACATAGTTTTAGATTTCTTCATGGATAAGTTAGCACCTGAGTTTTATAATGAAGGGGTTAATGATGCCTATAGATATATGCATGATAGGATAGAAGATCTTTTAGAGATTCAGATTTAGTTAGTAATAGGAATTCAGCTAGAAGTTAGTAGTGTTGAGTTAGTAGTTAAAACTTAGTTAGTAGTGTGGAGTTTGGAGTGGTTTTAAGTTTATTAGGGAAGTAATAAGTAAAAAGTAATTAGCAGAAATGAATTGAATTTAAGGGGGTTTTTTATGAATATAATAGTAGGAAATGCATGGCCTTATGCCAATGGGCCTTTACATTTAGGAAGAATAGCTGTTTGGCTGCCAGGAGATGTTATAGCAAGATATCATAGGCTTATGGGGGACGATGTAATATTTTTATCTGGAACTGACTGTCATGGTACTCCTGTAACCATGAGAGCTAAGGAAGAAGGATTAACACCTTTAGAAACTATTAATAAATATCATGAAGAATTTAAAGGATGTTTTAAGGGATTAGGATTTTCTTTTGATGTATTTGATAAGACCCATAATGACTACCATGCTAACAAGGTAAAGGAATTTATATTAGAACTTTATAATAAGGGATACATATATGAAAAAGAAGTTGAACAAACTTTCTGTGAAAATTGTAATGAATTTTTATCAGATAGATATATAGAGGGAGAATGTCCTCATTGTAATTCAGTAGTAATAGATGAACAATGTGAAAATTGCTTAGAAATAATAGAGTATGAGGAACTTTTAAATAAAAAGTGTAAAATTTGTGGAAATAAAGCTGTTGTAAAAACCACAAAGCATCTATTTTTTACTTTATCTAAGTTTGAAAAAGATGTAAGAAGATTATTAATAAGACAAAGAGGCTGGAGAGATAATGCACAGGTAATAGTAAAGAGATATTTAAAGGAAGGATTAAGAGATAAAGCAGTTACAAGAGATTTTAATTGGGGTGTAGAGGTACCCTTAGAAGGATATGAAGATAAAAGGATTTATGTTTGGATAGAGGCAGTTATGGGCTATCTTACATCTAGTATTAGAGTTTTAGAGGAAAGAGGAGAAGATTGGAGAAATTATTGGGAAGGGGAGGATTCAAGGGTTTATTTTGTTCACGGAAAAGATAATATTCCTTTCCATACAGTAATTTTTCCAGCTATTTTAGCAGGTCTTGGTATAAAAAATCCAAACTTACATGTAATTTCAAGTGAATATATAAAGTTAGAAGGAAAGAACTTTTCAGCGGTAAAAAATTGGGCTATTTGGGCTGATTATGTAATAGAGAATTATAATATAGACGAATTTAGATATTATTTACTTTTAAATTCTCCAGAAACAAAGGATACAGATTTTACTTGGAGGGATTTTGTAAATACAGTTAATAGAGATTTAGTTAATCTATTAAATAACTATGTAACTAAAACTATAGGGATTGTTGTAGAGAAGTTTAACTCAAAAATACCTGAAAGTGTTTTAGATAAAGAGGTTAGAAATGAAATTTTAAATACTTATTTTAATATAGGAGACAAAATAGAAGAAGGAAAATTTAAAAGTGCTTTAATTGAAATAATGTCTTTAATAAAAAAATATTATAAAAAATTAAATGAATTAGAAGGAAAAGATCAAAATAAATATGTATCAGGGATATATGAGGCAATTCAAATAATTGTTAATTTATCAAATCTTTTTGAACCTTTTATGCCTAAAACGGCAGAAGATATTAGGACAGCTTTAAATATTGAAGAAAATATATGGAGTTATACTGAAAAGAAAAAAGGTGAAATCTCCAAACTAGAAAATTTATTTAAAAGGATAGACAAGAAAATAATAAATGATGAAACTAAAAGGTTAAAAGAAGAAAAAAATTAAAAAAGCTATAAAAAGGAAAAAACCCTAGATTAAATAAATTTGGGGAAGAATTTAATCTAGGGACCATTAGATGGTTTTAGGGGTAAATAATAATGCTTTAACTACTTTACATCATATATATTATACCAAGATTATGACAAAAGTGTGTCAAAAACTAAAATAAATTATTAATAATTATTGAATAAATAAGATAATTATTGGATTATATTCAATGTTAAAATCAGGTTAAAAATTGTTAAACTATATTTACAATATGTTTAAAAAATTATATAGTTAGTTCGGTGTTAATAAATAGTTATAAAATTATTGTTAATTAAGGAGAGAAAATCATGGACAAATTTTCTATTTTTGCTGGTTTATTCGGCGGCTTAGGACTATTTCTTTACGGAATGAAAATTATGGGAGATGGACTTGAAAACGCTGCTGGAGACAAATTGAAATCGATTTTGGAAAAATTGACCAGTAATAAATATATAGGAGTTGTAGTAGGGGCAATAGTTACAGCTATTATACAAAGTTCAAGTGGAACTACAGTTATGATTGTTAGTTTCGTAAATGCAGGTTTAATGACATTATCCCAGGCAGCTGGCGTCATAATGGGGGCTAATATTGGTACAACTATTACAGCACAAATGGTATCTCTTGATCTAAATAAGATTGCACCTTTAGTTATAGGAATTGGAGCAATTATACTTTTAGTTGGTAAAAATAAAAAGACTAGAGATTTAGCAAGTATAGCAATTGGATTTGGTATTTTATTTATGGGTATGGATTTAATGGGTAGCTCAATGGATCCAGTTGCAGAATCAGAATGGTTTAAGGAATTTATACTTGTAGTATCTGATAATAAAATACTTGGATTACTTGCAGGTCTTGGATTAACAGCAATTATTCAAAGCTCAGCTGCAACAACTGTTATATTAATTGCCTTAGCCTCAACAGGTGCTATTGATATGAGACTAGCATTCCCAGTTATACTTGGCTGTAATATCGGAACATGTGTAACAGCTTTATTAGCTTCATTAGGAACTAATAGAACAGCTAAAAAGGCAGCTTTAATGCATTTATTATTTAATACTTTTGGCGCTATCATTTTCTTCCCATTTATTGATCCATTTATTAATTTGATACAATCAACATCACCAGAAGTTGCAAGACAAGTAGCAAATGCACATACAATATTTAATGTTTTAGTTACTCTTATAATGCTGCCATTAAGTGAATACTTAGTTAAAGTAGTAAACTTACTTTTACCTGGAGATGGTGGAATTGAAAAGAAAGGTGCTATATATTTAGATAAAAGGTTATTTGAAACACCTGTAATCGCAAATGGACAGGTTATTAAAGAAACATTAAGAATGGCTAATAAGGCAAAAGAAAATGTAGTATTAGCAATGAAAGCTTTTATGGAAAATGATCCAGAAGCAGTTGAGAAAGTATATGATAATGAAAATACTATAAATATATTAGAAAAGGAAATAACTGATTATTTAGTAGAACTTTCACAACTTGAATTGCCAGAAGATGATATAAAATTATTTAGTTCAACATATCATGTTATAAACGATATTGAAAGAATTGGAGACCATGCAGAAAATATTGCAGATTTAGCTGCAGAGAAAATGAAGAATAATGTTCATCTTGGTGATGAAGCTAAAAAAGAGTTAAAAGCAATCTTTGAAAAAACAATAGAAGCCATAGAACTATCTGTAGACAGTTATGGAAATCGTAATTTTGATAGTACTAAAAAGCTTGAAGAAGTTGAAAGTGAAATAGATAATTTAAAGAATAATTTTAGACAAAATAATATAAGAAGACTAAAAGAAAGAGTTTGTTCAGCAGATTCCAGCGTGGTATTTTTAGATCTTATAAGTAATTTAGAAAGAATAGGCGATCATGCTAATAATATAGGAAACTTTGGTATGAAGTAAATATTATAGATTTATCAAAAAAGAAGATTGTAATTAATCTTCTTTTTTGCAATTTATAGCTTATAATTAAGGAGAAAAGTACTTAATTTATTTTTATAAAAATCATTTAAAAGCAATTTATCTTCTAATTATGTTTAAAATTAGGAAAAAGTGTCAATAAATAATTATGAAATGGAGATTGAAAGATATGGAGAATAAATATAAGATATTTGATACTCATGCTCATTATGATGATGAGGCTTTTGACGAGGATAGAGAGGAAGTATTTAAAGAACTAAAGAAAAGTGGTGTAATAGGTATATTAAATTGTGCTTCAAGTTATAGAAGTATAGAAATAACAGATAAGTTAACTAAGGAAAATGATTTTATTTTTGGAGCTTTAGGAATTCATCCTGAAAATGCAGATGAACACAATCGTGAAGTTAAGGATAAAATTATAGAGTTAATAAAAAATAATGATAAAATCATTGCTATAGGGGAAATAGGTTTAGATTATTATTGGGATGAGAATCCTGAAAAAGAAGTTCAAAAAAAAGTATTCAGAGAATATATGAAGTTAGCAGAGGAATTTAATATGCCAGTAGTTATTCATGATAGAGATGCCCACCAGGATACATTAGAAATACTTAAAGAATTTCCTAATGTTAAAGGAATAGTTCATTGTTTTTCTGGAAGCAAAGAATTTGCACAGGAATGTATAAAATTAGGCTATTATATAGGTATAGGGGGTGTAGTTACCTTTAAAAATGCTAAAAAACTTATAGAGGTTGTGAAAAATATTCCATTAGATAGAATAGTAGTTGAAACAGATTGTCCATACTTATCACCGGAGCCAAACAGAGGAAAAAGAAATAAATCAGACTATATTCAATATATAATAGAAAGAATTGCTATAATAAAGGAAATAGAGCCTATAGAAGTTAATTTGGCTGTAAATGACAATTTTAAAAGGTTGATTAATAAATTTATATAAAGTAAAATATAAAATACCTGTTGGAAAAAAGTAATAAAATTGTTATATAATGGATAAAATTAAAATGAGAATCTACTTTGTAATAAGATAACTGCAAAAAGCTATTATATATAAATTTTATATTATGCATGTTATGCATTTGTAGCAGTTAGTTAAATAAGCAGGAGTGTAAAATTTGACAAAAGTCAAGATTTAAATTATAATGCAGGAGACGCTCTTGCCAAAGGAGGTAAAGTAGATGGTAAATTTTAAAAAATACCAAATCGCTAGTTTTGCTAAGAGTCCAAAGGGTAAGATATTGATGTCAATTATTATATTAGCTATAATTGCATCAGTGACGTTCACAAACATGAGAAAGACAATAACAATAAAGATAGACGATAAAGAAGAAACACTTGTAACATACAAGGGAAAAGTTAAAGATGTGTTAGAAACGATGGGCATAGAAGTTGACCCAAAAGATAAAGTTGAACCATCTTTAGAGGGTAAAGTATCGGAAGGCGATACGATATCTATTAAAAGAGCTGTTTCAGTAAAGCTTACTGTAGGAGATAAACAAATAGAAATAAATACAGCAGAAGATACAATAAAAGAAATGCTAGTAGCAGAAAAAGAACAGCTTAAATCACAGGGCATCGAATATAATGAAGGAGTAGATGAAATTGCTCCAGCATTAGATACAAAAATCACAAAAGATTTGAAGATTGACCTTGTAAAAGTTGAAGTGAAAAAAGAACTAGCAAAAGAAGCAATAGACTTTGATGTTGTTGTAGAAGAAGACTCAAGTCTAGATAGCGGTGTAGAAGAAGTTAAGCAAGAAGGTGTTTCTGGAGAAAAAGAAGTAACTTATGAAGTCATTTATAAAAATGGCAAGGAAGTTTCAAGAACTTTAAAAAGTTCAAAAGTCATATCTGAACCAGTTAATAAGATAGTTGTTCAAGGCACAAGAAAAACTATTGCAAGTAGAAATGGGCAGTTATTAGATTATAAGAGCGTAATATATGTTGAAGCAACTGCTTATAGTGGTGGAGGTATTACTGCAACAGGAACTGTACCTGTAAGAGACCCAAATGGAATAAGTACTATATCAGTAGATCCAAGGGTTATACCATTAGGTAGTTTGGTTTATGTTGAAGGATATGGCAAAGCTATAGCTGCCGATACTGGTGGTGCCATAGTTGGAAACATTATAGATGTATATGTAAATTCTAATGAAGAAGCCTTAAATAATTGGGGAAGAAGATATGACGTTCCAGTTTACATCTTAGCTTATCCGGGTGAATGGTAGAGAATAAGGAGTGTTCGAAAGAATGCTCCTTATTTTTATGTATATCTATAATTTTTGTTTGACAATATAAATAGATAAATATAAATTAATAGTTAGCAGGTGTTAAACATAATTAAGAGCGGTAATATTTGCAGCTCTATTACGAAAGGAAGTAAAAATTTTGATTAAGGAAGTTATAGTAGTTGAAGGAAGAGATGATGTTGCAGCTGTTAAGAAGGCAGTAGATGCTGAAGTTATAGCAGTTGGTGGTTTTGGAATAAATGCAAAGGTTATAGACAGAATAAAAGATGCTCAAAAGAGAAAAGGAGTTATTGTACTAACTGATCCTGATTTTGCTGGTGAAAAAATAAGAAATATTATAGCTAAAAGAGTAAAAGGAATAAAGCATGCATATATAGCTCAAGAAGATGGAATAAAGGGTGATGATATAGGAGTTGAAAATGCAAACCCTGAAGTAATAATTGAAGCTTTAAATAGAGCTAGGGTTTCAGAGGAAGAATATAATGAAATATATAAGGCGGAAGATATGTTTCATTTTAAATTGACAGGATATAAAGATTCAAAAAAGAGAAGAATAATGCTAGGGAAAGAATTAGGCATAGGATATGGAAATGCAAATCAAATTCTCAATAGATTAAATAAATATTCCATAGATAAAGAGGAGTTTATTCTAGCAATAAATAAAATAGAAAAAAGCTTAGGAGAGAAGAATTAATGAATTTACAAGATGTAAAAACTTCAGAATTAGTAAAAAAGTATAACTTTAAATTTACGAAAAGCTTAGGTCAAAATTTTTTAGTTGATACTTCTGTACCAAGGGATATAGTTGAAGGGGCAGAAGTTTCTGATGATGACTTAGTAATAGAAATAGGACCTGGTGTAGGAACCTTGACAGCTCAACTTTTAAATAGGGCTAAAAGAGTAGTTGCAATAGAACTTGATGATAAGTTAATACCAATATTGCAAAATGAAATTGGAAATAACCCTAAATTTGAATTAATACATGAAGATGCTTTAAAGGTTGACTTTAATAAAATAATTGGTGATGAAGAAAATGTTAAGTTAGTTGCTAATTTGCCTTATTACGTAACAACTCCAATTATTATTAAGATGTTAAAAGAGGGATATAATTTTCACTCTTTAACTATAATGATTCAAAAGGAAGTTGCAGAAAGAATAAATGCAGAACCAGGTCATAAGGATTATGGAGCCTTATCTCTTTTAGTTCAATATTATTGTAATACAGAGATAATAAGAAAAGTTCCACCACAATGTTTTATACCTAGACCAAAGGTAGATTCTATTGTTATAAGATTAGATAGATTAAAAGAACCTAGAGTAAGAGTTCAAAATGAAAAATTATTTTTTGATATAATAAGAAATTCTTTTAACATGAGAAGAAAAACTTTATGGAATGGAATTAAAAATATTGGTTTAAGTAAAGAAAAACTAGAGTTAGCTTTTGAAAAAGCTGATATAGATCCAAAAAGAAGAGGGGAAACTTTAAGCATTGAAGAATTTGCCGTATTAGCAGATAAGATAAATGAAGAAATGTAATAGAACTTGTGAGAATTTTGTTATAATAGCAAGAATTCTCACGAGTTTTATTTTTAACATATTTGGAACCAAAATGCATATAATGTAAAGAATTAATCTAAAATGGAGGTTCTAAAGGTTTGTCGCAATTAAATAAATTGTATAGAAATTTTATAATTTTACAAGAAGACGAGAGAGGATACTCTAATTCTAATGACAAAACCTTATCAGGATATTCAAAGATTGAAGCAAAAGGAGATAAATGTAAGATTTCTTTTTATGCTCAAAATCTAAGAAGTGATATTAATGATTACCACGCTTTAGCTATTTGCAGCAAGAAGGATAATAAAAAAATATTAGACTTAGGTAATATTGTAGTATCAGACGGAGGAAAGGCTGAGTTAACCAAGGAGTACTCAATAGATGATATAGGAGGAATTGGTCTATCCTACGATAAAATATCTGGTGTTGCAGTAGCAAAGATGAAGGAAGATATTCCTATAATTATTATGTGCGGCTTCATTAATGGGGAAGAACCAAAAGATAATTGGAAAAATTATAAGATTGAAAAAGATTCTTGTGAGAAATCAAAAGCAGAACATAAGAAGAAGGATAGCAAGAAGAAGAAGGAAAAGAGAACTGATGGAGATAAAATTTTAGAAGAAAAATCTTCAGCAGTTAGTAAAGAAGAGACAAGTGCTTCTATAACAAATTCTTCAGAAGATAGAAAGAAGGTAAATGGTCCTAATGAAGCTAATGCGAACAATTTAACAACAACAATTCCACAAACAGTACCTACTGGTATGGGAACAATGGCAATGGGTACTGTGCCAACAGGTACAATACCAACAGCAACTATACCGATGGGAACTGTACAAACTGGAACAGTACCAATAGCAACAATGCCAAATGGTACAATGCCAAATGGTACAATGACAAATATACAAGGTGAAGTTAGTGAATTTATTGATAGTATAGGAGGAACAGCAGTTGATACAAATCAAGATGGAGTTGTAGATACTGTATGCATACCATATGAAACAATGGTTGATATGATGGGGACAACAGGAACAGCTATGAATGGATCAACTATGAATGGAGCAGTTCCTTTTGGAACATTGAATTCTATGCCAAATATTAATATGCAAAATGGACAAACAACTCTGCCATATGGATATATTCATAGAGTAGAAAATGAGTCGGATAATCCATTTAATAGCAATAATTATGAAAATCCATTTGCTTCAACAGAAAATATAGATACTCCTTTCTATGATAGACGAAAAGATCCATTTGATGATAAATTCTATAATGAAAATCCATTTGTAAATAATAATAGAAGTGATAATTTTGCTGATGTAGGAATTAAAGAAGATAATGATTATATAAGTACAATCAATAGAACAAGAATTGCTAGCACTAAAAAAACTACAAGTAAATTTGATGAATATGAAAATCAAATAGAAGAATTATCTAGTAATTTTAAAATTAGAGGAAGCGTTGGAGAATATTTTGAAACAATTGCAAGAGGATTTGAACTGGTTAAGGATTATCCTAGAGAAATAAAATATTGCAAATGGTATGAAGTTCCTGTAGGTGATTTAAATGACTTGTGCAATATGTCAAATTACAATAGATATACAGTAGCTTATTATCCAATGCTAAATTACTATCCATATATAAGAAAATATAAGAGATTTTTATTAGGTTATAAATGCGATAAGGATGGAAATTTAAAATATATTGTTTATGGAATACCAGGAAGAAAAAATATAGAAGATCAGCCATATGAAGGTAAGACAGGCTTTGTAACCTGGGTTAAGGATAAACAAAGAGATGGAATGGGATATTGGCTAATGTTCTATGATTTTAGAAATTCAATAGTTGTTGTTCCTATGGAACAATAATAAAAAAATGTACTTAAAGTCCTGATGAGTATAAGTGAATAAAAAGATATTTTTTTTAATATCCCTTCTGTCATTTCTTATGCTTATTATCCTAGGTATGAGTAATATATTTATTGAGGATATAAGAGAAGTTGCAATTTCCAATAACAATATAGATAGTTTTAATTACCATGTGCTTGGAGAAGGGAGTTATAAAGTTTTATTACCGGAAGATTGGATTGTTGAAGAAAATTATTCTAATTTTGATAAAGAACTAGATGTGGATTTCAGCAATAAGCAAAATATAGAAGGTAATATTATAATTTTAGAAGGGGATTTAGAAGAAGCTATTAAGCTTATGCTTAATGAAGAGACTGGAGAAATGCTTAGAAATTCTAATGAAGATTGGAATATAGTAGAGCTTAATAAAGACAACTATATAAATAAGTATTATATTAAGCAGTACTCAGAGGGAAAAGTTTTAATTATCAAATATTCTTACAAAAAGGGAAAAGTAAAAAACAGTATGAAGGTAGTATTTGATAAGATATCAAATAGCTTTCAATAAAAATATAATAAGTTTGCTATAAAACAAGTAAAGTATTATAATTTATTTATAGTTAGGAAAAGCTAATGCTTATCCTAACTATATTTTCTATATACATTAACTTTTTAGTAGAGGGGAAAGATATAATTGAAAAAAATAATAAAGATAATGAGTACCATAATGTTAATAATGTTATCTTTAAATTTAAAATCCTGTGAAACAAAAAAGGATAATTACTTTGATTACTTAAAAAATAGTAATGTAGAGCTTATAAGTATTCAAAATGTTAGAGATAAATCTTTTAAATTCTTAATGACTGATAAAAAAGCAATAAATAATATGTCAGATTTATTATCTAAAGCTGAAGTTAGTGAAACTAAATCAGATTTAGATCCAGATTACATATTTCAAATAAAAATTGGAGATAAAATAGAAGAATATAATTATATTGTTGGTGACTATAACGGAAATTTTTATAATGATGAAAGAATTTTTACAATGCCAAAAAGGTTAGATGAGGCAATAATGCAAAATCTTTCAATTATAAGAAAACCAAGAGATTTTGAATATATATATTACAATACAATTCTAGATACAATAAAATTAAATAAAGAACAATTAACAGATAAAAAGGTTGGAATAGATATATATCAGGATATAGATTGTTTAAAATATATATTATCAAGTGAATTAAAAGAATTTATTAATAATGCAAAAGAAATTCTTCCTAATGTTGAATTGGTAGAGAAAGATACGAGTAATTTTGATGTTGTAATAGGTATAAAAAATAGAGGACATAGTACAACTGTTTATAAAAGCAATATAAAGATTGAGAATAAAATAGATAAGTCTGAAGATAACTATTATGTAATTGGGGAATATGAATTTAATGAATGGGATTACAAGGTATATCACGAGAAGGAAGTTCCTAGGGAGATAAAGAATAAGTGGTAGGAGGAAATAATTATGGCAAATAATATAACATTTATAGGTAAGGGCAAGCCTAATCCAAAGCATTTTGGAAAAACAATGCCTAAGTATGGACAAATAAAGAATACAATAGGAATAATTAGCGGTAAAGGCGGCGTTGGAAAGTCAACAGTAACAGGAATATTAGCTAGTACATTAAGTAAAAAGGGTTATAAAGTTGGTGTATTAGATGCAGATATAACAGGACCATCAATGCCAAGATTTTTTGGAGTAAATGGTAAAAGAGCAGGAATTGAACCAATAGATCAAGAAAACTTTAAATATGATCCTGTTATATCTGAGGGAAATGTAAAGATAATGTCAATGAATCTTATGATGCCTAAGGAAGATGAACCTGTTATTTGGAGAGGACCAGTAGTTACAAGCGTTTTAACACAATTATTTACAGATACTAAGTGGGGAGAATTAGATTATTTATTAATAGATATGCCTCCTGGAACATCAGACATAACCTTAACTGTTATGCAAAGTTTTCCAATAGATGAACTTATAGTTGTTTCTACTCCTCAAGATATGGTTTCAATGATAGTTAAAAAAGTAGTGAATATGGCAAAAAAGATGAATGTTCCGATAAGGGGAGTTATAGAAAATATGTCTTATATAAATTGCCCAGGATGTGATACAAAAATTAGAGTTTTTAGCAAAAAGTCTGCAGAAGAACATTCAGTTAATTTAGGTGTACCTTTACTAGGCGAATTACCTATTAATGTAGATTTAACAGAAGCTCTTGAAGAAGGAAGAGCTGAAGAGTATGTTAGAGATAATGATTTATATTCATTAATCTTTGAAGCATTATATTAATATATTACATATAAAAAATAAAAATAGGGAAATAATATTACTGGATTTTATAAAAGAAAGGGTGATATATTATGATAGCTAAAGTAGATCAAGATACATGTATTGGATGCGGATTATGTCCTACAATATGTGAAGATGTTTTTGAAATGGGAGATGAGGGAAAAGCTCAGGTAAAAGTGGATGTAGTTCCTGAAGGATCAGAAGATGCTGCAAAGGAAGCAGAAGAAAGTTGTCCTGTAAATGCAATAGAAGTTGAATAATAAAAGAAAAAGTGGATGATTAAATCCACTTTTTTTATTTTAAATAAATATTCCATTGTATATATAAATTAAATAAAGTCAGTAAGATTATTATGATAAACTTTAGGTCTATTACTAGTATTACAATTTAATTCACTTGTATTAATTTTGACCACAGAACCAATAGTTAAATAATCATTGACTTTATTAATGGGAACTTTAATTACAGTATCATCTTCTAATATGACAGAAGCTTCAAAATAATCATAATCAATAATTTTTCCCTTCAAAATAACACCACCTAATAATTAGTTAATGTTATTTTGTGCAATTAAATTATTTTAATACAAAAAGATAATTATTAATTTATTTGTTGTATAGCCAAACCAAGCAAGCCAGGACCAGCATGTACGCCTAAAGCTGGACTTATTTGAGATATATTTAAATCAATAATATTCTTTAAATTTTTAAGTGATTCCATAAATTTTTTAGCTTCTTCAAGAGCTCCCCCGTGAAGAACCCACACTTTACATTTACCTTTTTCTAATTCTTCCTTTAGTATGTCTGTTAATTTTGAAATAGATTGCTTTCTTCCTCTGGCTTTGCAAACAGAATAATATATTCCATTTTCATCTACTGTAATAATAGGCTTTAAATTTAACATTTGCCCAATCATTCCAGATACTTTTCCAATTCTTCCACCCTTAATAAGGTAATCTAGTGTACTAAGAGTAAAGTAGCCAGTAATTTTACTTCTTATAATAGGAATTTCCTTAATTATTTCCTCGAAGCTTCTTCCTTCTTTTATTAACTTAGCGGTTTCTAAGGCAACTATTCCTTCTGGCATTGCCAATATTTTTGTATCAAAAACAAAAGAAGTCAGCTTTGGATGATCTTCTAACAATAATCTAATAGAGTTATGAGTACCGGATAATCCACTAGATATAGTTATTGCTATAACATGAGTATATTCTTCTTTTTCTAAAGTATTTAAAATTTCTTCTATATCTTCAGCGCTAGGTAGAGAAGTTTTGGGAACTTCCTTATCTAAATTAGAATAAACCTCATCTGCTGATATCTCTAATATATCTTTATATTCGCCTGTTGAATAGGAAATTCTTAAGGGTAGTAATTTAATATTATATTCTTTCATTTCTTCAAGAGATAAATCGCAGGCGCTATCAACTAATAGTGCTATTTTTTGCATAATAATCCTCCCCGGATATAAATTTATATATTTTAATTTATGCTTAAACATTTACATTATTTAAACCAATTATATCATAACAGTCAAGTATAGCAATAGTAATAGATATTTATAAAAGCAAATTAATATTGTCAATATTAGATATTATTAAAAAAAACTGATTAAAGGTTAAAAATACCATTTATTCATATGAAATCTATGGAAATCTAATTAAGCTATATTTGATGAGAATATTTTTAAATAGTATAATAAATACTAATAACGATACAATATATTGTGTGATGGAGGAATGGTTAATGCTATATGTAGTGAAGAGGGATGGCAGAGAGGTTACCTTTGATGCATTAAAGATATCAAGGGCAATTAAGAGAGCAGCTGATGATGTTAAATCTAGCTTAAAAGAAAGTGAATTATTAGAAGTAGTAGGTAAGGTTCTTTCTTATATAGAACAATCTGAAAAAACTAAGATAACAGTAGAGGAAATTCAGAATTTAATAGAAAAGGCATTATTAGAAAGTGGTTATAATGATATACAAAGGGTTTATTCAAACTATAGAAGAGAAAGAACAAAAATAAGAGAAATAAAATCTGATTTAATGAAGGCTATTAAAAAGATAGGGATAGAAACAGATAGAGATAATGCAAATGTTGGGAATAATTTTAGTTCAAAGCTTTTAAGAATAGCATCTGAATCTAATAAGTGGCATAATTTAGCTGCTATGCCTAAGCATCTAGCGAAAGCTCATGAAAATGGAGATTTATACTACCATGATTTAGACAGTTATAACCTTACAATAAACTGTTTGCACATACCAACAGGAGAGGTATTACAAAGAGGCTTTAATACTGGATATGGAACTATTAATTCTCCTAAGAGAATAGAAACAGCAGCAGAATTATCTTGTATTTTGCTTCAATCATCTCAAAATGATATGTTTGGAGGTCAATCTCATCCTAATTTTGATAATGATTTAGGTGAATTTATAGAACCAACTAGGGAAGAAATAAGAAAAGAATTAATAGAACTTGGGATAAATGAAGAAAAGATTGAAGGATTAGTTGAAAAGAAATTAAGAAAAAGAGTTCATCAAGCAATGCAGGGAATTGTATATAATTTAAATACAATGCATTCAAGAGCAGGGTCACAAGTGCCATTTAGTTCAGTAAATTTAGGAATACCAGCCTCTGATGATGCTGCCTTAGTATGCGAAATATTCCTCCTTGAATATGAAAAAGGACTTGGAAAGGGAGAACAGCCAATATTCCCCAATATAATCTTTAGAGTAAAAGAAGGAGTTAATAGGGAACCGTCAGATAAATATTATTATTTATTTAAATTAGCTGCTAGAGTTGCTGCAAAGAGAATGAACCCTACATTTATGAATATAGATGCAGATTTTAATAAGGAATATTATGATAAGGGATATTTACCTGCAACAATGGGGTGTAGAAGTTATGTTATGAGTAATATAAATGGTGAGCCGGGTTGTGAAGGTAGGGGAAATATAGCCCCAGTAACAATTAATCTGCCTAGAATAGGAATTCAGGCAAAAGGAAATCTTAAAGAATTCTATAGAATATTAGATAAAAGATTAGAATTAGCTAAGGAATCTCTTCTTCATAGATATGATGTGCTAAAGAATCTAAAAGTTAAGGATCTTCCTTTTGTAGCAGGTCAAGGGTTGTTAAGGGGTTCAGAGGGATTATCTAAAGAAGATTCAATAGAACCTATATTAAAACAAGGAACATGGGGAATAGGTTTTATAGGACTTGCAGAAACTCTTGTAGCGTTAACAGGTTACCATCATGGAGAAAATACCGCTTCTAGAGAACTTGGATTTGAAATTGTGTCTCACATACGAAGTTTTGTAGATAAGGCTAAAAGTGAAACTAAACTTAATTGGAGTTGTTATGCAACACCAGCAGAAGGTCTTTCAGGCAAATTTATTGTAAAGGATAAAAAGATATTTGGTATTATAAAGGGAGTAACAGATAAGGATTATTATACTAATAGCTATCATATCCCAGTTAATTTTCCGATATCAATAAAGGAAAAAATAGATATAGAAAGTCCTTATCATAAATTATGTAATGCAGGACATATAAGTTATATAGAAGTTGATGATTATCCATCAGCAGATGTTATTATGGATATTATAGATTATGCTTATAAAAATACTAATATAAGCTATATAGGTATTAATTTTCATATAAGGTACTGCAAGGATTGTGGAACATATTTAGATAGCAGTTCTAGAAAGTGTAAAAGTTGTGGAAGTGAAAATATTCAAGGGGTATCAAGAGTAACTGGATATCTAGCTTTAGATGAAAGATTTGGACCAGGAAAATACGAGGAAAGAGCTGATAGACTTACTCATAGTGAAGTTAAGAGAAATAATTATAAACTAGTGTAATAGGTTTAGTTTATATTTTTTAAAAAAGTTATTAGTAGAGTAATAAAAAAGGAGAAATTCTTTAAGGGATTTCTTCTTTTTTTGTTTGGAAATTAAAGGAATTAGCAATGCAATGTTTTTAAAAATTCTTGCAAAAAATAATGCTAAACAGAAAAAAATAGGGAAATGTTATAAAAATATTGAATAAAATATAAAAAAACTTGCAATTTTTATAAAATTTATAGCCTTTTTCACTTGTTTATAATATGGGTATATGATAGAATAAAACACAATAGGGGTAAAATCTTAAGTGTTAATGAAGATAAATAGTGAGTAATAAGTAATAAGCAATAAGAAAAGAGTAAAAGTAAATAAAAGGGGGCAAGAGTTATGTCTATAAGAAATTTAAAAGACGGAAAAGAAATATACATTGTAGATACAACGCTTAGAGACGGAGAACAAACAGCAGGCGTTGTTTTTGCAAATGAAGAGAAAATTGCAATAGCATCAATGTTAAGTGACCTTGGAGTTGATCAGCTTGAAGTAGGTATTCCAACAATGGGTGGAGATGAAAAGGAAGCTATAAAGCAAATTGTAAAAAGAGTCAAAAATTCAAGCATTATGGCATGGAATAGAGCTGTTATAAAAGATGTAGAAGAATCAATAGATTGCGGAGTAGATGCAGTTGCAATATCAATATCAGTTTCTGATATTCATATAAAAAACAAGTTAAAAAAATCTAGAGAATGGGTATTAGAGAACATGGTTAAAACTGTAGAGTTTGCCAAGAAGAATGGATTATATGTTTCTGTAAATGGAGAAGATGCTTCAAGAGCCGATAGAGATTTCCTAGTAGAATTTATAAAAACTGCAAGAGAAGCAGGTGCAGATAGATTTAGATATTGTGATACTGTAGGAATAATGGAGCCTTTTAAAATATATGAAGATATAAAATATTTATATGATAAAACAAATTTTGATATAGAAATGCATACTCATAATGACTTTGGAATGGCAACAGCTAATGCTATAGCGGGAATAAGAGCAGGAGCTAATCATGTTGGGGTTACAGTGAATGGCCTTGGAGAAAGAGCTGGAAATGCAGCTTTAGAAGAGGTTATAATGGCTCTTATGATTGTATGCAAATATGAAGGAAATATTAAAACTAAGATGTTTAGAGAAATTTCAGAATATGTATCTCAAGCTTCAGGAAGATTTCTTCCATCTTGGAAGGCTATAGTTGGAGATAATATGTTTAAGCATGAATCAGGAATACATGCTGATGGGGCAATAAAAAATCCAAAGAATTATGAGGCCTTTGATCCTTCAATTGTAGGTTTAGAAAGGCAAATTGTTATTGGTAAGCATTCAGGAAAGGCTGCCATAATAAATAAATTTAAAGAATATGATATAGAACTTACTAGTGAGGATGCTGATAAAATCTTAGAAATGGTAAGGGCAACATCTGTAAGATTAAAGAGAAGCTTATTTGATAAAGAATTAGCCTTAATTTATAAGGGATACAAGTTACAAAAAGAAAATGAAATAAACTAAAGGGGGCAATTTAGATGGGAGATAATTTAGTATATAAAATATTGAAAAGTCACTTAGTAGAGGGAACAATTGAAACAGGAAAAGAAATTGGAATTAAAATAGATAGAACTTTAACTCAAGATTCAACAGGTACAATGGCATATCTACAATTAGAAGCTATGGAGATTGATAGAGTAAAGACTAAAAAGTCTGTTGCTTTCGTAGATCACAATATGCTTCAACAAGGTTTTGAAAATGCTGATGACCATAAGTTTATTCAAACAGTTGCTTCAAAGTATGGAGTATATTTTTCGAAACCAGGAAATGGTATATGCCATCAAGTATTTTTAGAGAGATTTTCAGTACCAGGAGAAACTTTAATAGGTTCAGACAGTCATACTCCAACAGCAGGGGGAGTTGGAATGCTTGCAATTGGGGCAGGAGGTTTAGACGTAGCTTTAGCTATGGCTGGAAGAGCATATTATATAACTACTCCAAAGGTATGTAAAATAAATTTAGTTGGCAAATTAAAACCAATGGTAACAGCTAAAGATATTATTCTTGAAGTTTTAAGAAGATTAACAGTTAAAGGTGGAGTTTCAAGAGTATTTGAATATGGTGGTGAAGGAGTAAAATATCTTTCGGTTCCTCAAAGGGCAACAATAACTAATATGGGAGCAGAACTTGGAGCAACAACTTCAATATTTCCAAGTGATGAAAGAACTTTAGAATATTTTAAAGCTCAAGGAAGAGAAGAGGATTATGTAGAGTTTAAGCCAGATGAAGATGCAGTTTATGATGAGGAAATAACAATAAATCTAGATGAACTTAAGCCTTTAGCTGCAAAACCTCATAGTCCAGACAATGTCGAAGAAGTTGAAAAGATTGGCAAGATTAAAATACATCAAGTAGCAATAGGAAGCTGTACAAACTCTTCCTATGAAGACCTAATGAAGGTTGCAAAAATATTAAAGGGTAGAAAGGTTCATAAAGATGTTAGCTTAGTTATAGCTCCAGGCTCAAGACAAGTTATGGAAATGATAGCTAGAAATGGAGCTCTGGCTGATATAATAAGTGCAGGAGGAAGAATATTAGAAAACTCTTGTGGTCCATGTATTGGTATGGGACAAGCACCTGGGACTAATGAAATATCTTTAAGAACCTTTAATAGAAACTTTTATGGTAGAAGTGGAACCTTAACAGCTCAAGTTTATTTAGTAAGTCCAGAAACAGCTGCAGTTTCAGCTATTTATGGGGTTCTTACTGATCCGAGGGAATTAGATGTAGATTTAACAGTAGAAATGCCAGAGAGATTTTTAATAGATGATTCTATGATAATTCCTCCAGCAGCAAATGGAGCAGAAGTTGAAGTTGTTAGAGGACCTAATATTAAGCCCTTCCCAGTAAATAAGCCTCTAGGAGAGGCTATAGAAGGAAAAATATTAATTAAGGTTGGCGATAACATTACAACTGACCATATAATGCCTTCAAATTCAAAATTATTGCCATTTAGATCAAATATTCCTTATTTAGCAGAGTATTGCTTTAATACTGTAGATGAAGAATTCCCTAAGAGGGCAAAAGAAAATAATGGTGGAATAATAGTTGGTGGAAATAACTATGGTCAAGGTTCAAGTAGAGAACATGCGGCTTTAGCACCATTATATTTAGGGGTAAAAGCAGTAATAGCAAAATCTTTTGCTAGAATTCATAAAGCAAATTTAATTAATAATGGTATTATTCCGATGGAATTTGCAAATGAAGCTGATTATGAAGCTATTGATCTTTTAGATGAATTAGTTATAGAAGATATACATGCAAATTTAGAAAAGGGAAAAGCAGAAGTAAAGAACCTAACTAAGAATTATAGTTTTGAAGTTAATATTAATTTAACTGAAAAAGATATTAAGGTAATTAAAGCTGGAGGTAAGCTTAATTTAGTTCATAGTAAGTAAATTAAAAGTAATCAGTATAGAATATTTTAAAGATGGTGAGAGAATAATTATTAATAAGCTGTATTTTAAATTTTATATTTAGAATACAGCTTATTTATTTTTCTAAGTTATTTAAAAAGAACTATACATAATGTAAAATTTATCTAAGGGATTTAATGATGGGAGGAATATTTTAATGAAAAATACGTTTAAATTAATTATTTTGTTAGCTTTTATAATAATTTTAGGAGTTTTTGGCTTAAATAATAAAGAAACAGTTATAGAAAAAGAAGAAATTGAAAATAAATCAGAAGAAGAAATAGAGGATATTGAAAAAATAAGAGAAATTAACATAACTGCAGTAGGGGATTTTCTAATACATAAGGAAATATTAGAAACTCAATATTACCCTGAAACTGACAGTTATGATTTTAAAAATACAATTCAATATGTAAAAAAATATCTAGAAGAAGCAGACCTAACGATTGCTAATATGGAGGGAACTCTAGCTGGAGCTGAAAACTTTGGATATTCTGGTTATCCTTCTTTTAATGCACCAGATGAATTGGCTGATGCAATGAAGTGGGCAGGAATAGATGTTGTTAATAATATGAATAACCACTCTTTAGACAGAGATGTAAGGGGATTTTTTAGGACAAGAGAATTCTTAGAGAGTAAGGGTTTTGATGTTATAGGAACTAGGGGAAGCAGTTCAGAAAACAGATATATAATTAAGGATGTAAATGGAATAAAGGTTGGAATTATTTCCTACAGCTATACTATGATGGCAGAAGGAGGATTAAGAGGCTTAAACGGAATTCCAATATCAACTGAAGTTTATGATTTAATGAATACTTTTAGGGAAGATACTTTAGATTCAGACCTTCAAAATATGAAGGAGCAAATAGAAAAAATGAGGGCAGAGGGTGCAGAACTTGTAATATTCTATATGCACTGGGGAGATGAATATGCTTTAGAGCCAAATGAAACACAAATTAGGATAGCTCAATTTTTAACTGATGAAAAGGTTGATATAATATTTGCAACTCATCCACATTCTATTCAACCTATTGATATTCTAAAATCAAGCGATGGAAGCTTTGAAACTCCTGTTATATATTCAATGGGGAATTTTCTATCAAGTCAAAGAACGGAAAGAATACAAAACCCTTATACAGAAGATGGAGTAATAGTTTCAGTTAAGGTAATAAAAGATCTTAATACAAATGAAATCAAGGTTAATTATCCTACATACTTACCAACTTGGGTTAATTGGTATGAAAAGGATGGAAGGTTATTTTATGAGGTAGTGCCAGCTACAGTAAATGATGCAGAATACCTAACTGAAGAAGGAAAAACAAGAGTTGTAGAATCTTTTAATAGAACTAAAAGTATAATAGAAAGTTATAATGATAAAATAGTTTTAGAAGATAATTAAGGGGGATTCTATATGAAAAAAACTATAAGACTTTCAGGAATTGCCTATGAAAGTTTAGTTAATGGTCCTGGAATACGAAGGGTATTCTTTTCTCAAGGCTGTAAGCATAATTGTAAGGGATGTTTTAATCCAGATACTCATGACTTCAATGCTGGAGAAGAAAAAGATATGGAAGAGCTTATTAAGGATACCTTAAGCAATCCAATAATTAAGGGAGTTACTTTCAGTGGCGGAGATCCCTTTGAAAGAGCAGTGGAGTTTTCTTACATGGCAAAAAGTTTTAAGGAAAAAAATTTAAATATATGGTGTTATACAGGATATACCTTTGAGGAAATATTAGAAAATATTGATAAAAGAAAGGGTTTTAAAGAACTTTTAAATAGCATTGATGTTTTAGTAGATGGAAGATTTATTGAAGAAGAAAAGGCGAACAATATAAAATATAGAGGTTCAAAAAATCAAAGGATAATAGATGTCCAAAAAAGTCTAAAGGAAAATAGAATAGTTAGAATAGAAGATAAATATGATGAAAAATAAAGGTATTTCTATGGATTTTAATTCATATTAGTGATATAATAAAATCCGAAAGAAAACAATAAATAATAAAATAGTATTCGTATATGCTTGATAATATGGTTTAAGTGTTTCTACTAGGAAACCGTAAATATCCTAACTACGAAGAATTAATTATTGCTATATAACTATAGCTTTATTACATGATATCTAAGGGCAAGCTGATTTAGAATACTATTAGAATGTAATAAGGAGATATTATATGGAAAAGCTTAAAGAAAAAATATTAAATGAAGGCAAGGTTAGAGAAGGAAATATATTAAAGGTGGACTGTTTTTTAAATCATCAAATGGATATTAAATTTTTAAATGAAGTTGGACAAGAATTTAGAGAAAGATTTAAGGATATTAAAGTAGACAAGATTCTAACCATTGAGGCTTCAGGGATTGGAATAGCAGCAATAGTTTCACAATATTTTGATTATGTTCCAGTAGTATTTGCTAAAAAGACAGAAAGCTTAAACTTAGATAAGGAAGTTTATGAAGCAGAAGTAGCTTCCTTTACAAAGAAGAAAACTTATAAGGTTAGAGTTGGCAAGCAATTCATAAAAGAAGGCGAAAATATATTAATAATAGATGACTTCTTAGCTAAAGGTTGTGCTGCTAAAGGAATGATAGATTTAGTTAATCAGGCAGGAGCAAACTTAGTTGGAATTGGGATAGTTATAGAAAAGGGCTTCCAAGAAGGAAGAGAAGTGCTGGAAGGAATGGGAGCAAGGGTTGAATCTTTAGCTATAATAGATAAATTTGAAGATGGAAAAATAGTATTTAGATAATTAATAATTAACAATAAACAAAAAGACTTAGCAGAAGCTAAGTCTTTTTGTTTTATAATATAAAATTATTAAATTCATCAGATTACTTTTTTACCTACTATCTGTTATCTATTAAGATAGTATTCCATAACATTTCTTACCTTTGGAACAGTAAAATGGCTATGTCCTCTATCCTTAACATCTTCAATAATCATAGCTAAGGAAATTTTTGATGTATCTGTATCAACAGAAACAAACCATCCATTTTCGGTACCTGAAGTATCATCTTGGGATTGTTTTATTTCGGCAGTACCTGTTTTTCCAGCAACTCTAAAGCCAGGAACGGCCCCATCTGGAATTGTAGCACCAGGATCATTAATTAAGGCTGTAAATGCATCTATTAATACTGGTAAATTATCATTTAATATAGCTTGTTCTTTCCAAACTACTGCTTCAGAATTTTCGCTTATTACTAATCTTGGCTTCATTATATTACCTTCATTAGCTAAAGCGCTGTAGGATAAGGCCACATGTAAAGGTGTCATCATTATTTCACCTTGTCCATATCCTGTATCTGCTAATAGAATTTCATTATCTAAATTTCCATCATTAGAAATTTGAGAAAGTTCCATTGGATATTCAAAAGGTAGTTCTTCACCAATTCCAAACTTTTTAATGCCATTAATAAATTTTTCACTGCCTAATTCTAAAGCTACTTGACCATAATAGATATTATCTGAATGGTTGACAGCATCTTTTAAGCTAACTGCTTTTCCTGGATCTGTTACTCTGGTTATTTTATAATCTCCCCAAGAATTATCCTTTTGCCAAGTTAAACCTTCAATATCTCTAGTAGAATTAGGGGCTATTATAGTATTTTCTAAGCCAATTACAGAAGTTAAAAGTTTCATTGTTGATCCAGGAGAATAGATTTTATTAAATCTATTTATTTCATCAGCATCCCCTATTTCTTCCCATTTAGCTTTCTGCGTTTTAGTTACATAAGTTGTAAATACATTGGAATCAAAAGATGGAGAGCTTATCATAGCTAACACTTCACCGGTTTTAGGATTTACAGCAGTTGCAGCTCCTTTTTCACCATTCATTTCACTATATATTTTCTTTTGAAGCTCTGTATCAATGGAAGTTTTAATATCCTTTCCATCCTTACTTTCTATAGATGCTATAGTTATTTTTTCTGTAGCTCGTTCTATATATATTTCAGCAAAATCTTGTCCTCGTAAAGTTTCTTCAAATACTTGTTCTAAGCCAGCTTTACCAATTAGGCTTGTATCATGATATCCTTTACCCTTATTAGCTTCTAGTTCTTCAGCAGTGATATTTCCTATATAACCGATTAATCTACCAAAGGCTTCACCACCTTTATAAACTCTACCTTCCTTTTCTCTAATTAAAATACCTTCTTCTTCTCTATTCTTTAAGTTAGATAACCTAGTATCCTCTGGTAATATATCAACTAAAGGAATAAAATGTTCTGGATTAGTATTTTCGTTAAGTTTTGTTTTTATATTATCTTCGCTTATATCAAGAGTACTTGCAATTTCAGTTATTTTAGCATCTATATCACCCTTATTAAATTTAGCTGGATAAATACCAACAGTGTTAAGAATTCCATCTTGAGCTAGAGGATTACCATCTTTATCTAATATGCTGCCTCTTTTTGCTGGAACTGTATTAACCCAAACTTTATCATCCTTAATCATTTGAGGAAATATTAAACCTTCATCCCATTTTATTTTATATTCTTTGTTTTCTTTAATTAAGGATAATTTATAACCAGTAAGAGTTATATTTCCAGCTATAGAATTCATAGTTACCTTAAATGGAATATTAACTCCATCTTTTTCTTTTGCTCTATCCCCATCAGGTTCTACTATTAGATCATTAGCATTTATAGCAGAAAATATATTATTATATCTAGTAACGAAATCTTTTTCAGATAAGCTTTCTTTTATATCTTCAGTTAACATTTCGTACATACCACTATAATCAGCTTGTACCCATTTTTCAACATAAACATCAAAGGTTTTTTGAGCTTTATCTAGACTAGAACATCCAGACGTTAGAAGTATAAATGATAATAATAGTACAGATACTATTATTGGTTTTTTATTTTTCATATATAAAATTACCTCCATTTTTATTGTATTAATATAAATTATACACCAAAACAAGGAACTTACATAATATACTTATTATAATAATAAAAAAAGCGCCTTAGCGCTTTTGATGTATAAATATATGGGGGATTTTCTGCTTAAGCAGGCTACATTTATATTATTTACATAAATGATAAATTTATACAGTGGAATAAAATATTTTTATTTTATTAATATAACTAACAATGCTTATTAGTTGAATATATTTATCAACAGTGCTATCATAAGAAAAAGAAAGTATTTTTATAGAGGTGATGATAATGAAGGTATCATATAGAGCTTTTGGTTGTTCTGAAGTAGAAGTAAGGGTTATATATTTACTTGAAAATAAGCTTACTTTACCTAAGGAAGAACTAAATAAAAACATATCTTATGCACAAGGCAGAAACTTATTTAATGGAAAAAATGGTGAGTTATATACTTTTACAATGGATTTAATGGGAAACTATCAAACTGTTGTATTAGTAGGATTAGGAAAAGAAGAAGAATTAAATCTTGATAAAATTAGAAAGGCAACTGCTAAGGCAATAAGAAAAGCAAAGGAATTAAAGGCAAATAAAGTATTTTTAAGACTTCCAGTTAATAATAAATTAACTGTTGAAGAAATGGCTAAAAATGCTACAATAGCTGCTCACTTAGCTGATTATACTTTTAATAAGTATAAAACAGATAAGGAAAAAGAAAATGATATTGTGGTATCAATAGGAGTACATGGATTAAAAGAAGCAAGTTCTGAAGTTCTTGAAGCTATTGAAGAAGGAAATGCAATAGGCAAGGGAATAATTTTAGCTAGAGATTTAGTTAATGAGCCTGCAAATGTTATTTATCCTGAAACCTTAGCCCAAGCAGCTATTGATGCTGGTAAAGAAAATGGTTTTGAAGTAGAAGTTTATGGGCTTGAAAAAATTAAGGAATTAAAAATGGAAGCTTTCTATAGTGTAGCTAAAGCTTCTGAAAAAGAACCTAAACTTATAGTTATGAGATATTTTGGAAATCCTGAAGGAAAGGGAGAAATTTTAGGTCTTGTAGGAAAGGGCCTAACTTATGACTCTGGCGGATATTCACTTAAACCAACTTCTGGAATGGTTGATATGAAGTCAGATATGGGCGGAGCAGCATCAGTTATAGGTGCAATGTCTATTATTTCAAGACAAAAATTAAAAATTAATGCTGTTGGTGTAATAGCAGCCTGTGAAAATATGATTTCTGGCAGTGCATATAAACCTGGAGATATAATAGGAAGTATGGCAGGAAAAACTATTGAAATAAGAAATACAGATGCTGAAGGAAGATTAACTTTAGTAGATGCAGTGACATATATTATAGAAAAGGAAAATGCTAGTGAAGTTATTGACTTAGCAACATTAACAGGTGCTGCTTTAGTTGCTCTTGGAGATACTACAACAGCAGTTGTTACAAATAATGATAAGTTCTATGGAGAACTTAAAGAAGTATCATCTTATACTGGAGAAAAGTTCTGGCAGCTTCCATCTTTTGATGAATATAAAGAAATGGTAAAATCAGAAATTGCTGATCTAAATAATAGTCCGGGAAGAAATGCTGGCACTATAACAGCAGGCTTATTTATAGGAGAATTTGTTAAAGATAAACCATGGTTACATTTAGATATAGCTGGAACAGCTTGGGCAGATAAGAAAACAGATTTAACTATAAAAGGTGGTACAGGAAGTCCAGTTTATACATTGTATGAATTGGTTAAGAAAAAAAGTAAATAATAATCCGTTTTTTTTATCTTGACAGAAATTAAAACTGATTGTAGAATGTAGAATAAAAAAGCTATGATTGGGAAGAGTAAATTCATCAAGGTCAAAAGAGAGAGAAGTTCACCGGCTGAAAGACTTCTTTGATACAATGGATTGAAAACCACCCAGGAGCTCAGTTCTGAAATTTAGTAGGAATATGCGTGTGGTAAGCGTTAATACCAATTTGCTGTAATAGGTGGATACGAGATTTACACTCGTCCTTTTTAGGATGAGTGTTTTTTTATACAAAATAATAATTATCAGAAAATAAGCAATAATCAAAAAAGGGGGCTAATATGAATAATATTATTGTTGTAAAATTTGGGGGCAGCTCCTTAGCAAATGGAGCTCAATTTAAAAAAGTAAAAGAAATAATATCTGAAGATGAAAGGAGAAGATTTATTATACCATCTGCGCCTGGCAAACGGAATGGCAAGGATCATAAGGTAACAGACCTTCTATATATGTGCCATCAACTTGCATCTCATGGTCTTAATTTTGAAGAAGTATTTAAAATAATAAAGGATAGATATGTAGAAATATGCAGGGAACTTAGTCTAGAAATAGATATTGAGAGTTATTTAAATGAAATTAAAAATAATATAAGAGATGGTGCATCTAGGGATTATACAGCTAGCAGAGGTGAGTACCTAAATGGAATTATTCTTGCAAATTATTTGGGGTTTAAGTTTATTGATGCAAAAGAAATAATTTCCTTTAATAATGATGGTACTTTCAATGAAATTGATACAGAAAGAAAGGTTAGAGAAGGTCTTAAAGATATAGATTATGCAGTTATTCCAGGTTTTTATGGCTCTAAAGAAAATAATGAAATAGTAACTTTTTCAAGGGGAGGGTCAGATATTACTGGATCAATTATAGCTAATGGGGTAAAAGCTGATAAATATGAAAATTGGACAGATGTTTCAGGTTTTTTAGTGGCTGATCCTAATATAGTAAAAGATCCTAATCCTATGGAAGTTGTGACATATAAAGAGCTAAGGGAACTATCTTATATGGGAGCATCTGTACTTCATGAGGAGGCAATTTTTCCAGTTAGAAAATATGGTATTCCGATAAATATAAGAAATACTAATAGACCAGGAGATAAAGGAACCATGATAGTCAATGATGCAACACCAGTAAATTCTAAAGGAATTACAGGAATATCAGGGAAAAAGGATTTTACAGTAATATCTATCGAAAAAACATTAATGACTTCAGAAAAAGACTTTTTTAGAAAGGTTATATCTGTATTCGAAACAAATGATATATCAATTGAGCATATGCCTTCAAGTATAGATTCTATTTCTGTGGTAGTTCCTGCTTCTGAAATAAGTTCTAAATTAAAAAAGGTAATAGAAGAAATTCGCATCTTATGTAATCCTGATAATATAGAAACTTATCCAGATATGGCTTTAATAGCTGTAGTAGGGAGGGGAATGATTAGAACAAAGGGGATTTCGGCTAAGATATTTACATCTTTAGGAAAGGCTGAAATTAATACCAGAATGATAATTCAAGGATCTAGTGAACTAAATATAATCATTGGTGTAGAAAATGACGATTTTGAAAAAGCAATAGAAGCAATTTATAAGGTGTTTTATTAAAAGTGAAAAAGCATAAATAGGAGGGTGCAGTATGGTTAATATAGGTTTATTAGGTCTTGGAACAGTAGGTACAGGAATAGTAGAAATAATAAATAATAGAAAAGATCAACTAAAGAATATAGTTGGAAAGGATATTAATGTTAAGAAAATTCTTGTCAGAAATTTAAATAAGGAGAGAGGACTTGATCTTGAAGAAGGCATTTTGACTACTGACTTTAATGAAATTTTAAGGGATAAAGAAATAAGTATTATAGTCGAAGTTACTGGGGATTTAGAATGCAGCTATGAATATATTACTGAAGCTTTAAAGGCAGGGAAGAATGTTGTTACAGCCAATAAGGCAGTAGTATCTAAATATTTTGAAGAACTTTCGTCTTTAGCTAGTGAAAAAAATCTTGCCTTTTTATATGAGGGAAGTGTTGGGGGTGGAATACCTGTAATAAAAGCTTTAAAAGAACAGCTTTCCCTTAATGAAATATTAGAAGTACAAGGTATTCTTAATGGAACTTGTAATTATATCCTAACAAGAATGATAGATGAAGGTAAAAGTTATGATGAAGTTTTAAAAATTGCTCAGGAATTGGGATATGCTGAAGCGGACCCTACAGCTGACGTAGAAGGGCATGATACTTTAAGAAAGCTTAGAATATTAGCGACCCTGTCATTACAAGGGAAGATTACTGAAGAAGATATAATTCTTAATGGAATAAGTTCAATTAAATCTTTTGATATAAATAATATAAAATCTATGGATTCTACTATAAAATTAATTGGGGAAGCAAAAGTTTGCGAAGATGGCTTTACTGCAGTAGTGCAGCCAGTCATAGTTAAAAATAGCAACTATTTTGCTAATGTAAATATGGCTTTTAATTCTGTTGCTTTTAAAGGAGACAATATTGGGGAACTAAAATTTTATGGAGCTGGTGCTGGTAAGCTGGCTACTGCAAATGCAGTTTTAAGTGATGTGTTAGATATTATTTTAGATAGCTACAGAAAGGGAAATCCATTAGGAGAAAATAATTTGAAAAATAATAATGATAAATTAAAGGGAAATTATTATTTAAGGATTTCTACTCCAAATAAAGATATAATCAGTGTTCTAAGGGATATTTCAAACAAGATATTGAGTGAAGAAAGCAATATAGCAATAATAACAGAAGAAGTAGAAATAGCTAAAATAAATAATCTTATATCTTCATTAGGAATAGATAAAAAAGATTATTTCTTAGCAAGAATACTTCTTTAGAAGGGGGAGAGTTAAATGAGATATATAAGCACTAGAAATGAAGATATATCAGTAAGTCCTAGTCAGGCTATTATTCAGGGAATATCAAGGGATGGAGGACTTTTTGTCCCTCTTAATACTCCAAAGATATCCTTGGAGGAGTTAAAGGATTTAAATTATAAGGATCTTGCTTTTGAAATTATGAGTAAGTTTTTTACAGATTTTGAGGAAAGGGAGCTTAGGGAATGTATTAAAAAGGCCTACGATGATAAGTTTGATACAGAGCTTATAGCACCATTAGTAAAGCTTGGGGAAGATTATTGCCTTGAATTATATCATGGACCTACCTTAGCTTTTAAAGATATGGCCTTATCTATACTGCCATATTTATTAAAGCAGTCTTTAAAAATCAATGGAGAAAACAAAGAAGTAGTTATTCTTACTGCTACCTCAGGAGATACAGGAAAGGCTGCCTTAGAAGGATTTGCAAAGGTAGATGGGATAAAAATTATAGTATTTTTCCCAGAAGAAGGAGTAAGTAAAATTCAAAAGCTTCAAATGAGAACTCAAGAGGGAGAAAATACTTATGTTGTAGGTATAAATGGAAATTTTGATGATGCCCAAGGTGGAGTAAAAGCTATTTTTAATGATAAGGAGTTTGTAGAATTTTTAAATAAAAATAACTATATATTATCTTCAGCAAATTCTATAAATATAGGAAGGCTAATTCCACAAGTAGTTTATTATTTTTACAGCTACCTTTTACTAGTTAAGGATAATAAAATTCAACTAGGAGATAAAATTAACTTTGCAGTGCCTACAGGTAACTTTGGAAATATTCTTGCTGCATACTATGCAAAGAAAATGGGACTACCTATAAATAAGTTAATATGTGCTTCAAATGAAAATAAGGTTTTAACAGATTTCTTTGATACAGGAATATATGATAAAAGAAGAGAACTTATATTAACTAGTTCACCATCTATGGATATATTGATTTCAAGTAATCTTGAAAGGCTTCTTTATCATTTAGATGAGGAAAAGGAAAAGTTAACAGCCTTATGTATGGAGCAGTTATCAGATGTGGGATTTTATAAAATAGACAAGGATATATTAGGAGACTTTTATGCTGGATATTCTAGCGAAGAAGAAGTAGCAGATACTATAAAGAAGGTATATAAGAGATTTAATTATTTATTAGATACTCATACAGCAGTAGCCTATAATGTAAGTGAAAAGTATAAAAAAGAATATAAGGAAGAAGATATAGAAACAATTATTGTTTCTACTGCAAGCCCTTATAAATTCCCGGCCTCTGTTGCTTCCTCAATAGGTCTTGATATAAGAGATAGGGATGAATTTGAACTTATAGATATTTTATCTAAAGAGACTAATATAGCTATTCCTAAGGCTATAAAAAATCTTAAGGAGAAAAAAATAATTCATAATCATAATTGCAATAAGGAAGATATGAGAAGAATGATAGAAAAGTTTTTAAAAGTAGGTGGGAATAATGATTAAAATAAGAGTTCCAGCTACTAGTGCAAATTTAGGCCCTGGCTTTGATGCCGTAGGTATTGCATTGAATTTATATAATACTTTTACTTTTGAAGAGCTTCCTGAAGGCTTAGAAATTGTAGGTTGTGATGATGATTTTAATAATGAAAATAATCTAGTTTATTTGTCCATGAAAAAAACCCTTTCTAAAATGGATTGCAAACTAAGGGGAATTAAAATAACAATGGAGAATAATATTCCTGTTTCCAGGGGACTTGGAAGCAGTGCAGCCTGCATAGTAGCAGGGATATTAGGTGCTAATGAGTTGGCAGGAAAACCTTTATCAAAAGATGATTTATTAAAGATTGCAACAGAGATAGAGGGACATCCAGATAATGTTGCACCAGCATTGCTTGGAGGTTTAGTAACCTCAATAGTAGAGAGAGAAAATGTATTTTATAATAAAATACATGTGGCTAAGGGAATTAAATTTATTGCATTAATTCCTGAATTTACTCTATCTACTAGAGAGGCCAGAGGGGTTTTGCCGAGGGAAATATCTTTTAAAGATGCAGTATTTAATGTAGGTAGAGTAGCTTTATTAATTTCAGCTCTTTCTAATGGGAAATTTGATTTGTTGAAATATGGGCTAGAAGATAAGCTTCATCAAAACTATAGAAGTAAACTTATACCTGATTTTGATAAGCTAAAGAGTATCTGTGATAATAATAATGCTTTAGGCACCTTCATAAGCGGAGCAGGACCAACTATTATAACTATTGTAGATGAAAAAAATAAAGAATTTATATCTAACCTTAGTAAAGAATTAACTTTATTAAGTAATAATTGGTTAGTTAAGGAATTGGAAATAGATTTAGAAGGAGCAGTTGTATTAGGACAAGAATAATATAATAGATTAATAAAGGGCTGTCGTAAGGTTAATTGACTTATAAGGCGACAGCCTTTACTTTATTAGATTATAATTTTTTATTTTATCAAATAATATCTTAAACCAATATGTATAAGCTTCAGGATTTTTTTCTATATCTCTTTTAAGCTCTTCTATATTAACCCATTTATAATCTTCAACTTCATCTTTATTAGGAATAACATTACCATTGTATTTTCCAATAAAAACATGGTCAAATTCATGTTCAAAAAGTCCATCCTCAAATTCTACTTTATAAACAAAGCTGAAAGCCTCTTTAAGTTCGCAAATAAACCCCATTTCCTCCTTAAGTCTCCTATAAATTGCATCTTTTAATTTTTCACCAAACCTTGGGTGGCTGCAGCAGGTATTAGTCCAAAGTCTGGGAGAATGATATTTATTTAAAGCTCTTTTTTGTAGTAATAATTCATTATTAGAATTAAAGATTAATATAGAAAAGGCTCTATGTAAAATTCCATTATGATGAGCTTCCATTTTTTCGATAGGGCCTATTTCCTTATCCTCTTTATTTACAGCAGTTATAATTTCAGACACCTGTTTCACTCCCATTATAATTTATTAAATGTATGGAAAACTATAAGATCGTTTTAATATAATCAATTAATAAATTATTAATTGATTGTAATACTTATAAATATATTATATATAATAAATTATAAAATAAACCTTTATTAAAAATGTAGAGGAGATATGTTATGAAGAAAATAATTAGTATTATATTATTAGTCTTAATGATATTTATAGGATGTGAGAAGAAAATAGAAAAATCTATTGAAGTAGTAAGCAGAGAATATAGGGCAATATGGAGTGAAGATTATAATTTTGACACACCGATATTAATTGATAATTTATCTGACTTGAAAAATTTTATTGAAGAACATCCAGAGCAGTTTGCTAATGAGAATAAATTTTTAGAGGACTATAATGAAGAATTTTTTAAAAGTAAGTTAATATATATTTTTATAAAAAGTGAAAGCAGTGGTTCAAATAATATTAGTGCAAAGGGAGTTAAAATAGAGGGAGATAAATTAACTCTTATTATTAATAGGGAAGTTTCTGAAATTGGAACAGCTGATATGGCAGCTTGGATTTGCTTATTTGAAGTTAATAGAAGCGATATAAAGGATATAAAGACTGTAGGTTATGAAATAATAGAAAAAAATTAACTAGGCAGTATTGACAGTTAAATTAGTTGTTAATATAATACAAGTGACTATAATAATAAAATTTTAAGAAAGGGCAAGGTATTTGCAGAAATGAGAATGTAATCCACTATTAATAATTATTTAAAATTGAAATTTTAATAAGGTCTTAAGAGGGGCTTTATTGTTTCGCATTTTATTTAATTTGGAAGTGGATAGTATTTTTATAACTGTAGATAGTTTGTCATATTTTTATATTTATAGTCTATATAATTCTTATTGTGTATACTAGTTTTATGCATAATAGGCTTTCATTTGATATATAAAATTTGACATATAGATATATAGTTAGAATGCTATCCTCTCCAAATTAGAAGGAGGGGATTTTTTGTTATTAATTGAAGCAAATAATATAAAAAAGAGTTTTGCAGATAGACTAATATTAGATGTTGAAAGTTTAAAAATTTATTCTGAAGATAGAATAGGAATTGTAGGTGTAAATGGAGTTGGTAAAACCACACTAATTAATATTCTTTCTAAAAGGTTAGAAGCTGATGAAGGATATGTTAAGATATATAGCAATTATTCTTATATATCCCAATTAGAAGGACCGGAGTGTTTAAAAATAAGTAAAGAAATGGCTTCTAAATTTAATATAAGAGATACTTGGTATGACAATATGAGTGGGGGAGAAAAGACTAGATTTAAGCTTGCACAAGCATTAAGTGAAAATAGTCCGTTAGTATTTGCTGATGAACCAACAAGTAATATTGATATTGAAGGTATTGAGCTATTAGAAAGAAGCTTTCAAGAGTATAAGGGAGCTTTGGTTCTTATATCTCATGATAGAAGCTTTTTAGATAAGCTATGTAATAAGATTATAGAATTAGAAGGTGGAAAAATAAAAATATATAAGGGAAACTATAGTGATTATATTGAGCAAAAAGCTAAGGCAAGGGAAAGAGCTAAATTTGAGTATGAGGAATATATAAAAGAAAAAAAGAGGCTTCAGCAAGTAATTATAGATACTAAGCAAAAAATAAAAAGTATGAGGAAAACTCCAAAAAGAATGGGAAATTCGGAAGCTAGACTTCATAAGATGGGAAACCAAAAAGCAAAGGCAAATCTTGATAAGAATGTAAAGGCTGTTGAAAAAAGAATAGAACATCTTGAATCTAAGGAAAAGCCAAAGGAACAAGAGTTAATTAAATTAGATATTAAGGAATCAAACAAGCTTTTTAGCAAAATAGTAATAGAAGGAAAAAATATATCTAAAAGGTTTGGAGATAAAGTAATATTCAATGATACTGAATTTAGTATATTTAATGGTTCAAAGGTTGCTCTTATTGGTCCTAATGGCTGTGGTAAAAGTACTTTAATAAAAATGATAATGAATAATGAGGATTTTATAAATCTTTCAAAGGGAGCTAAGATAGGTTATTTTAGTCAAGATATGAGCATTTTAAATGATGATTTAACTATAATAGAAAATGTAATGGAAGAAAGTATTTATGATGAAACCTTTGCTAGAATACTTTTAGCTGGCTTATTTATAAAAAAAGAAGATATCTATAAAAAAGTAGGAGTATTAAGTGGGGGAGAGAAGGTTAAGGTATCCTTTGCGAAAATGCTGCTTAAGGACATAAACCTTCTTATCCTAGATGAACCTACAAATTACATTGATATAAATTCTCTTGAAGTGGTAGAAAAGGTTCTTAAGGATTATGAAGGAACAATATTATTTGTTTCCCATGATAGAAGGTTTATAGAAGCTGTTGCCGATACTATAATGACTATAGAAAATCATAAGATTAATATTTTTAGAGGAAACTATAAAGAATATCTAGCAAGTAAAAGGAAGGTCAAAAAAGATTCGAAGCAGGATATAAAAAATCAAATCTTCATATTACAAAATAGAATTACAGAAGTTATAGGAAGATTATCAATACCATCAAAAAATGATAATTTAGAAGAGTTAGATAAAGAATATAAAGAATTGCTTGCTAAATTGAAAGAATTAAAAAGTAAAGTGTAGAAGATAATTTTAAGGGAACAATAGTATATTTAATCTATTGCTCCCTTTATTTTTTAATACTAGGTATATTTTGTTAATAAAAATTAGAGTTTAAAATATAGGTAAGATTATATCTTAAATAATTTTATATTATTTTTAAAATCTATATTTTTATGTGAACATTTTAAATTGAAAATAATAAAAATTCTTTATATAGAGTAGCCTTAAGTATGCTTTCAGAAAAAGAAGACATAGAAGATGCAATTCAAAATACAATAATAAAGTCATATGAAGGAATAATTTATTTAAGGAAAAATGAATTCTTTAAAACATGGCTTATAAGAATATTGATAAATGAATGCAAACGAATAATAAAGAACAATAAGAGGATTATTCCTATAGAAGAAGTCAATTATAATAATCATTTACAATTGATATAAATAATTAAATGTAAAGAATTCATCTAATAAAATAGCAAATAAGTTAAAAATTTTGTTTTAGGTATTTTGCCATAAAATAAATTATAAAAATTTGAGATATAATACAAAACTTTACAAAAAAACAAGTTATTATATGATATTATTAATAAAAGGGTTAAAATATATTAGAATAGAGGTGGTTATATGTTTGAATATAAGTTTGTTGAAGTTCCATTAAAGGTTGGTTTTAAAGTTAAGGTGGGAGATACTTTTGAAGAATGTAAGGAAGTTATAAATAATGAAGTAAAAAATGGTTGGAGATTAAAACAGATTCTACTGCCACAAAGTGAGAAGGCTGGAGTTTATTCTCCTTACTGTTATCAAATAATTTTCGAAAAAGAAATAAAATAAGGTAAAATATAATATAGTAAAGGGGCTGTCGCATTAGCGGGTGAAAAAAACGCTAGCGACAGCTCCTATTTTTCAATAAAAAGAGAAGATTCGAATCTTTGCTGACAAAATAAAATTATTTCTTAAAAAAGGCGCACTTTAATAAGCCTAAGAAAAAAGACTTTTTTAAAATTAATTATGCAGTTTTCTTTATTTCAAATAAATGTTGTCCAGTTCGGCCTGCTTGGATTTTTCTATGAATTTTATTTATATTATGAGCCATTGCAAGCAATGTACTTTCGGCTAAAACATTTCTTTGTCCACGACACATGAACCTTCTAAAATTCATATCTTGTTTAACTTGCGCAAAGGAACCTTCTGCTTGAATACTCCTATTCATTCTTAGCAAGCAACCTTCATCACTAATTATTCTCTCTAAGTCTTCTTTTCTTTGACGATTAAATTTTTTTGAGGTTTCAAATTTTTTAGTTCTTTCTTCTAAAGGTGTTTTGCAATTATTTCCTTTAATGCATTTGCTTTTATATTTACAATCACTACAATCTTCACATGTATAAATTGTTTTTTCACTTTCATATCCTGTTTTTTGATTTTCTTAATTTTACGCCTTCCATTTTTAACTTTTTACCATTCTGACATATGAAAATATCATTTTCAGGATTATAATCCATATTTTCTATTTTACCAATATCATTTTTATATTTTCTCGTTTTTGATAATTCGTAGTTAGCAGGTTTAATAAATGCTATTTGATTATTATCTTCAATAAAAGAATAATTTTCTTCACTTTCATATCCAGCATCAGCAACAATTTTTAAGTATTTAAAATTTAAATGTTCCTCCATAGTTTTTAAAAATGGTATTAGAGTCGTTGTGTCTGTGGGCTGAGGCCCTACCGTAAGCCAAGTAATGTATTCTGAATCTACTCCATGTTGTACATTATAAGCAGGTTTAAGTTGTCCATTTTTCATAGCATCTTCCTTCATTCTCATAAATGTAGCATCAGTATCTGTTTTTGAATAGCTATTTCTATCACCGCAAGTGTACACTTTCTGATTATATTCTTTAAATTTTGAAAGATACTCTTCAAGTTTTTCTATAGACTTTTGTAGTGTAGTTTTTCTTTTACCACATCCGTGGACGAATTCTATACCTTCTGATCTCTTCAACTCATAAAGCTTTTTTTTAGCTTCTTCACATGTTTAATTTCTACTTTATCTTTATAAATTAATTTAATTCCATAAAGTTCTTCAGATTCTTTTACAAGGTCGGCTAATTTAATTAATAACTTTGCCATGTTTTTGTAACAGCTTTTTTCCAAACAAAAGTATATTTATTTGCACAAGCTTCTATTTTAGTACCATCAATAAATATGTTGTTACCTGATACTTCTCCTATTTTATAAAGAAAATTAGTCATTTCAGCTAAAATCTTTTCAGAACATGGGGCGAAATGTAAACTTCTAAACCTTGCAAATGTTGAGTGATCCGGAGCGGAAGCCCCTTCTAGTAAAAACATAAAATTTATATCTCTACGGCAAGCTAGCTCAATATCACGTGGAAGAATAAATTCCATTCATATAAGCGTATAGCATAATTTTCAGCATTTTCATGGGCGATACTTGATTTTCTCTTATTCTAAAATAAGTAGAATATAGCTCAGTCAAATCCATCTCCTCTACAAACTGGCTTAGTAATCGCACAGAATCATTACTTGGAATTATGCAATCAATATCAAAAGGAAGTTTTAGTTGATAAACCTTTTGATTTAAAGTATAATTTTTCGTAAGATTTTTTTTATAGGCATGAAAAATATTTTACCATAAATCCTAGACTTTTAAAGTCTGGGATTTATTTTTTTCATCAAAAAGGAGCTTCACACTAATTATTTAGTGCGACAGCCCTTTTAAATATATAAATATTAACATTTTTAGAATTCTGCAGTTCCTGTAGTTCTTGGGAATGGAATTACATCTCTTATATTAGTCATACCAGTAATGTACATTATAAGTCTTTCAAAACCTAAACCAAAGCCAGAGTGTTTAGTTTCTCCGTATTTTCTAAGTTCTAAGTACCACAGTAGTCTTCTTCCTTTAGACCTAGTTCAGCCATTCTGCTCTTTAATACATCTAATCTTTCTTCTCTTTGGCTTCCACCGATAAGTTCTCCTATTCCTGGAACTAGAAGGTCAGTTGCTGCAACTGTTTTTCCGTCATCATTAAGTCTCATATAGAAGGCCTTAATATCCTTTGGATAGTCAGTTACGAATACTGGTTTTTTAAAGTGTTCTTCTGTTAAATATCTTTCATGTTCAGTTTGAAGATCTACTCCCATTCAACTGGATATTCAAATTTTTTATCTGCATTCTTTAATATTTCAATAGCTTCTGTGTAAGTAACACGACCAAAATCTGAATTTATAACATGGTTTAATCTGTCAAGAATTCCCTTGTCAATAAATTGGTTAAAGAAAGCCATTTCTTCTGGACATTCAGATAAAACATATTCCAATACATATTTAAGCATATCTTCTGCAAGTTCCATATCATCTTCTAAATCAGCAAAAGCTATTTCTGGTTCTACCATCCAGAATTCAGCGGCATGTCTTGCAGTGTTTGAATTTTCTGCTCTAAATGTTGGTCCAAAGGTATATATATTTCTAAAGGCTAATGCATAGCATTCTCCATTTAATTGGCCTGATACTGTAAGGTTCGCTTCCTTTCCAAAGAAGTCTTCCTTAAAGTCTATCTTTCCATCTTCAGTTTTTGGTACATTATGAAGGTCTAAAGTTGTAACCCTAAACATTTCTCCAGCACCTTCAGCATCACTTCCAGTTATTATTGGAGTGTTAGTGTAAACAAATCCTCTTTCTTGGAAGAACTTGTGTATAGCATAAGCTGCTACTGAACGTACTCTAAATACTGCTGAAAAGGCATTACTTCTAGGTCTTAAATGAGCTATTGTTCTTAAGTATTCAAAAGTATGTCTTTTCTTTTGAAGAGGATAATCTGAACTAGACATACCTTCAACGATTACTTCTTTAGCTTGAATCTCAAAAGGCTGCTTAGCTTGAGGTGTAGCAACTAAAGTACCTATAACAGATATTGATGAGCTTATAGGTAGTTTTGAAATTTGCGCAAAGTTTGGAAGTTCATTAGAAATAACAACTTGAATGTTCTTGAAAAAGCTTCCGTCATTAACTTCAATAAATCCAAAGGCATTTGAAGCTCTTAAAGTTCTTATCCATCCAGAAATCTTTACTTCTTTATCTAAATATTCATCTTGCTTTCTATAAAGTGATTTAACTAAAACAACTTTATTCATGATAATTTCCTCCTAATAATATTATTATCAATAATATAATAAAAAAACCTTTCATCCCATAAATAAGGGACGAAAGGATAAATTTCGCGGTACCACCCAAATTGCTAAAAAATAGCCACTCTGCTGACATAATAATGCCATTCAAAAGATATCGGTTTGAAGCCGTCTAAGTCTACTTAAGTGATAAAATCACTTGTTCGGTTAGATGCTCAGAGATGTTCTTCACTAATTGCTTCGTATAAGGCTCACACCATCCCTTACTCGCTTAAACTACTTCAAATCAGCTACTCTTCTCGTCATCGCATTAATTATATTAATTTTATGGTATTAATTTTGATTTTACACCAATTTACTAACATTTGCAACTTAAAATCATATTATAGTTAAAGGAAATATTTTAGGGGGATTTTATGGGAAGGGAAGATTTTTTAGAAAGGAAGTTTATAGAATTAAATGAGTTAAAATCAAGATTAATAACATATCCAGAAGATTATAAGGAAAACATAATTGAAGCTTTTAGAAAGGTCTGTAATCAGATTGAAATTTATTTGGAGGTTTCAACTTTTGAAAGATATAATAAAATGAATGAATTTATTAATTTAACAAGGGAAGAACTTAAATTATACGATGGAAAAGAGGAGAGACCAGCTTATATTGTAGTTGATGGAATAGTATATGATATAACAGAATCAGAAGAATGGAAACATGCAAAGTATTTGGGGGCAAGGGCTGGGAAGGATTATACAGACTTATTTAAAAGAGGAAAGGAAGAGTGTATGACTATGTTATCAAGTTTTAAAGTCATTGGTGTAATTAAGGAGAATATGAAATAAAAGTGGAGCTGAATTATTCAGTTCCACTTTCATAAGAAGCAACTAAAGAATTTGGGAAATTAAGCATTTTAGCATCCTTAACTATTTTTTGATAATCATATTCTAATTCTCTAAATTTAACATCTACATTTTTATTTTCATCAATATTAAGTATTGCATAAGTTATATTAGGCCTGCCTATTTTAGGTTTACCAACACTGCCAGGATTAATAAAAAGTTTATTATTAAACTTTTTATAAGAAGGTATGTGAGTATGTCCGCAAACAAGAATATCTTCTTTTAAGTTTTCCATAATATTTTTAGTATTTTCTTTATCCTCATATAGATATTCATTTATTGTATTTGGACTTCCATGAGTAAATTTAATTTTAACTCCATTTATATCGTAGTCTAAGAATGTTGGTAAAGAGGATAGATAATATTTATTTGAAGTTCTAACTTCATTAGAAGCCCATGGAAGAGCAAAGGAATTAACACTATTATTTCTTATAAAGGTGAAATCACCATCAACTACGGAGGCATCATAGTTTCCTTTTAAACAAGGGATATCTCTTCTTTTTATTAAGGCTATAACTTCATTAGGATGAGGTCCATATCCAACTAAATCTCCAAGACAAATAGTTAAATCTACTTTTTGCAAATCTATATCCTCAAAGGTTTTCATTAGTGCATAAATATTTCCATGTATATCTGAAATTACTGCAATTTTCATAGATTGTCCTCCTAAAAATTTCTAATTAAGATTATACCATTTTAGTTATTTTATATAAATAATTTTATATTACAAAATAGATATTATTTTTATGATGAGTTATATTAAATATATAAATAAATTTAGGAGGAAAAGGATGAAAGAAAATAGAATTAAAAGGCTTTTATGCTTAATGAAAGAACAAAATTTAGAGCAAATTATTGTAACTTCTTCACCAGACTTATTTTATCTAACTGGTAAATGGTTTTCTACAGGTGAAAGAATGATTGCTCTATATTTAAATATAGATGGAAATCATAGGTTTATAGTAAATAAGTTATTTCCGATATATGAAGATTTAGGACTAGATATTATTTGGTATTCAGATGAGGAAGATCCAATAAAGCTATTATCAACAGTTGTGGACAAAACTAAAGTTTTAGGTGTGGATAAAAGTTGGCCAGCACATTTTTTAATTAGATTAATGGATATTAAGGGAGCTAAAGCTTTTGTGAATTCTTCCTTGATTTTAGATAGACTAAGAATGATAAAAGATGAAGAAGAAATTGATTTAATGAGAAAATCTTCTGAAATAAATGATAAGGTAATGCTTGATTTATGGAATAATTTAAAGGAAGGGGAAACAGAAAGATATTATAGTAATCTTTTAAAGGAAATCTATGAAGGCTATGGAGTAAGCAAATTTTCCTTTGATCCAATAGTTGCAGTGTCACCAAATGGGGCAGATCCTCATCATGAATGTGATAATACTAAAATAACTAAAGGAAAGAGTATAGTTTTAGATATTGGTGGAGTTTATAATTACTATTGTTCAGATATGACAAGAACTGTATTTTTTGGGGAAGCTCCAAGCAAGAGACATGAGGAAATTTATAATATAGTAAAGGAAGCAAATTTAAGGGCTATAAGCAGAGTAAAGGAAGGGGTTAAGTTTTCAGATATAGATAAGGTTGCTAGAAGTTTTATCGAGGAAGCAGGTTATGGAGAATACTTTACCCATAGAACAGGACATAGTATTGGAATAGAAGATCATGATTTTGGTGATGTTAGTTCTGTAAATCATGAGGAAGTTAAAGCAGGAATGATATTTTCTATTGAACCTGGAATTTACTTAAAAGATGATATTGGAGTTAGAATAGAAGATTTAGTACTTGTTACTAAGGACGGATGTGAGCTTTTAAATAAGGTTAGTAAGGAAATAACAATAATTAAGTAAAAAGTAATAGGTAATAAGAAAGAATGCTTTAGAAGCTGAAGGTTAGATTTTTACTAACTTTCAGCTTTATTGTATTTTGAATACCACAGGTTTTACCTGTGGTTCTAAAAGGCTTTTAGATATGAGTAGAAAAATAATACCTCCATTATAAAAGTACTATGTTTGCCGACCAGAATTAAATATAAAGACCAGCTATTAAATGTCAATAGATAATTTAATTTATTTTACCTTTGGAATTATAGAATTTCTGTCAGAACCTGTAAAGGGGAAAAACATCCTTGACAGAACCTGCCATAAATTCTTATGTGAAAATAGGCAAAACAAATAAGCCTAAATTAGAGGCAAAGAAATTTAGGCTAGGATTAAACTTAGCTTAAGAAATACCTTATATATGAGGTACGTAGGGCTTGTTATCACGTAATACAGCGAATATAATGTTGCACATCTTTCTAGCAACTGCACCTACAGCTGTTAAATGATGTTTTCCACGTGATTTAAGTGACTGATAATATACAGATAATGCTGGATCTTTAAAAGCTGCAACAGTAGCAGCTAACCAAATTGCTCTACGAAGATATGGAGAACCACGTTTTGAAATTTTAGTTTGAGTTCCAATGAAATCTCCATATTGTTTTACAGCGACATCAAGTCCTGCATAAGCAACCAGTTGCGGAGCTGATTCAAAACGAGAAATATCACCAATTTCTCCAATGATTATGGCTCAAAGAACATCACCAATACCTGTAATCGTAGTGATTACTGAATTGGTCCTATGAAGCAAGGTTGAAATTTCAATTTCTAGTTCCTCAAGTTGATCTTCGATAAAGTTAATTTGAGCAATAATTTGTTTAATTTGAAATGCAAAGGCATTCTTTGCAAAACTTACTCCAAATGTATTAGAGGCAGACTCTTGTATTTCATTAGCTTTTGAAATACCAAATCGACCTTTACTTGCTTTTGATAAAAGCTCAACAAGAGTGTCTGTATCTATGGACAACATGTCCTCAGGAGTAGGATATTTAGATAGAATCTCTCTCGAGGTAACTCCAAAAGTATCTGAAAAAAGCTTGGAGTACTCAAGCAAAGAAACTAATTTAGCACAACCTGCTTGAGAGTTTGAAAAGGAAATACTTTTATCAAGAAGCTTACCAGTAGAATTAATAATAGAAGCTTCGTGGTTTTTCTTAGCAATATCAATACCAACATAAAACATAAAATCACCAGCTTTTAAAATATTAACAGATAAAGTCTAGAACCTCTTTACTTTACACAATACAACCTCGTTAGATATTCAGTAACTAGGTACTATCCAGCTCATTCGCATATGGATGTAAAGAAGAGGCGTAACCCTTCATTAGGAAGACTAGGCTTCAAGGAGGTGAACTACGACCTCTATCTGTACAAATATTATCTCATAAGACTTATGAGATAGAAAAGAAAATATAGTTTTTAAACTATGACTTTATTATACGAGGAGGAAACCGATAACCACACTATCATGCGAGAATTAAATCTCAATAATTATAACATATTTTTAGCTAAAGCTTCTGGACTAGGGAGAAACCCTATTTCAGCTTTAAGATATAAGCTTTAAGAAATGAAAGATTTATTAAGTATATTATACGAGGGAGGAAGTTAAGGATGGCAAGAAACATTACAGTTATACCTGCAAGAGCAAACAGGAGCAATCTGGCAGAGCAGATATAGCCGCAGAAAAAGAGAATGGCGGCCTATTGCAGAGTATCAACAGACCAATTAGAACAGTTATCAAGCTATGAAGCACAGGTAGCTTATTATACATCCTATATAACAAATCATCCAGATTATGAATTCGGAGGAATTTATGCAGATGAGGGGATTTCAGGAACAAACACTAAAAAGAGAGAACAGTTCAATAAAATGATAGAAGACTGCAAAGCAGGGAAAATAGATATGATTATAACCAAGTCTATATCAAGGTTTGCAAGAAATACACTTGATACTTTAAACTACGTAAGACAGCTTAAGGAATTAGGCATTGGAGTAATATTTGAAAAGGAGAATATAAATACATTAGATTCAAAGGGAGAAGTTTTATTAACAATTTTAAGTTCTCTAGCCCAAGATGAGTCAAGAAGTATAAGTGAAAACTCCACATGGGGCATTAGAAGAAGGTTTGAACAGGGGAAACTTCATATAAATCATACTAAATTTTTAGGCTATGATAAAGATAAAGAAGGAAACCTTGTTATAAATGAAAAGCAGGCTAAAATTGTGAGAAGAATTTATAAAGATTACCTTGATGGTAAAGGTCCAAATAGAATTGCAAGAGAACTTGAAGAAGAAGGTGTTCCTAACTGGAATGGGAAACCTAAGTGGTATGAAAGCAGTATAAGAAAGATACTCAGTAATGAAAAATATAAGGGAGATGCACTACTGCAAAAAACTTATACAGTTGATTTTTTAACCAAAAAAAGAGCAGTAAATAACGGTGAAGTTCCAATGTATTATGTAGAAGAAAGCCATCCTGCAATTATAGACAAAGAAATGCATACTGCAGTACAGCTTGAAATGGAGAGAAGAAGAGCTTTTGCAGAAAAATATAACATTAGTAAGCTTGATTATGCCACAGTTGATAATCCTTTTGCAGGAAGAGTTATCTGTGGACACTGCGGCAGTGCCTTTGGAAGAAAGGTGTGGAATTCTACTGATGAAAGGTTAAGAAGAGTGGTTTGGAGATGTAATAAAAAATATGAAGTAAAGGGAAAAAAGAGCTGTGAAAATAAGCATATAGATGATAAGATTTTGTATTATGCGTTTATAAATACGTTTAATGTGATGGTAGAGAATAAGGAATATTTTATTAATAAGTGGGAGAAAGAACTAAATAGTGAGAATGTATTGGTAAGATATAAAGCAAAGCAGTTTATGGTGATTTTAGCTGATGAAGATAAGTTAGAGGATTTTGATGTGATTATGTTTTTTAGGATTACTGAGAAAATAACGGTGTTTGATGGGCAGAAGATATTAGTTAGTTTGCTTGATGGGACGGAGATTGAGGTTGTAATTGAATAAGGGATAATTTGCAACCAGCTGAAGATGGTGGAGCAATTCTTACTATATTTCTTATTTAAAATAATAGCATGGTATTAAATAACTTTTTGTCATTCTGTGTCGTAAAATTTTACCAAAGAAATTATTGATATTTTTGTTATGGGGGGGGTAAAATTACAAATGTAGACAAGTTGTCTACATAAAAAAGAATAAAAATCAAAGGGTAGCTGTCTTAGATATATAAAAAACTTTGACATTACCTTTTTAGAAAGGGGGGAGTAATAATGATATATCAAGTTGAAATTATTGAAGAAATAAAATCAGAAGACCTAGATATGGTTTGGATGGAGTAGAGTTCAAAGAAATAACCGAAATAATTATATTTCGGTTATCTTAATATTATTGTGCGAGGGATTAAAGTTATGATTAAGGAATTTATTAGCAACAAAAATTTTAACAACTATTATTTTGGTAGAAATATTAGCAATATAGGTGATATTTTTCACGATGTTGCTCTCACAATTATAGTTTCTTCTTATACCAATTCAATTTTTATTTCGGGTGTGCTTGTATCTATAAATGCTATCGTGAGAGTATTAAGTTCTTTATTTTTAATTAAGATTATAGATAAACTTAATCCCAAAAAATCTATGATAAAATTGAACATGCTGTATGGATTTTTTGTTCTGATATTATTTTTACTTATAGTTTTCAAATTCAACTATTTTTATTTATTCATATTTGAGATTATTTTTAGTTTTATTTTTTCTATATATAAAATAGTAAGGGAAAAGATTTTAAAATCAATATTACCATCAAGTAATAAATCAAAATATATGTCATTTATTTACACTTCTGAAAATACTTTGAGCGTATTAGTACCAATAATATCAGTGCTTTTGCTAAAGTTCATAAGTTTAAGATACTTTATATTAATTAATTCCATATCATTTTTTGTATCTGCTTATTATACTACTCGTATAGTAATTGATATGGGAAACCGTGGAAAAGTTAAAAATGAGAATACAAATTATGATTTTAAATATATAACTCAAATTTATCCTTATTTAATTCTGATATTTATTATAGCAGCAGTTATAACATTTATATCTTCTACTTCTAAAATTATAATTCTTCAGTTTATTAAAGAGTTTAATTTTGATTCTAAAAAAGTAGGAGTACTTCAATCAATATTTGCAGTAGGTTGTATACTGGGCTCTTTTATTCCAGGAATGTTTAAAGATAATAGCATAATTAAAAATCTAAAAAAATTTATTTTTATATGTATTGCCATTTTTATTCCATATATATTATATCAAAGCTTTTATACGTTTGTAATAGTAGATTTTTGTTACGGACTTATCTTTACTGCTATTAATGTATTCTTACAGGTTTATTATCAATCTACTATTAAAGAAGAACATTTTGGATTTATTAGAAGTATTCACACTATTGTGGTAGGCGCTATAATACCATTATCGATGTTTATAAGTGGTTATTTGCTTAATTTATGGACACTAAAAATATTATTTTTGATTTTCAGTGTTATAATTCTATCTTTATTAGTTGTATTTTACATTTTAGAAGTTTGTTATGAAGAGAACTATTTTGCAAAAGGAGAATGAAAATGTATAGTATTAAATTAGACACAGGGAAAATACTGCATATTGCTGAGAATTATGGATGGTACATTGATGGTAATCTAGCAGGTGATGAAGATAATAGCATTTATTCAAGTAAATTAGTTAGAGAATTAGACTGGTATAGCTATTTAAGAAACTACAATATTTATGTTTCTGCTAACTGTAATGGAAAATGTTTGTATTGTTACCAAGATGCTCAAGAGAAAAGAACTATTGAAAACTTATCTTTTGACGATATTAAAAATTATATAAATTATATTGAATCTATTAATGATGCAAGAACCCTTCCAAAGTCGATAGAATTATTTGGAGGAGAGCCGCTGCTAAGAAAAGATATTCACAAAATATTAGATTATATACTTGATAGAGGATATAGTGTTAAAATCGCAACAAATGGTACCTTACCGATAATACAATCTAAAGCCATGTTAAAATATATAAAAAATTCAAACATACATTTTAGAATAAGTCTAGATGGTCATACGCAAGAATTACATGAGAAGTATAGAACTAAAAATACATTTTATAAGATTATAGATAATATAAAATATTTAGTTGGGAATGGTGCAGAAATATCGCTAAAAACTATTGTAACTAACCATAATTTTAAATATTTAAAAGATATTTTACATTATTTTAAATATGATTTAGGAGTAAAGCTTTGGAATTATAATGCTCTTTATGTGTTAGATTCAACTATAAAAAATAATATAGAAAGTACAATAACTCATTATACTTTAGTTGAAGAATTAACTAAAGACGAATATAAAGAATATTGGGATATGTTTATTCAAACGCCATTAGCACAGATGTTAAAAAGTATTTATGTAAAAAAAATAAAAAAATATAGACGAACATATCTATTTTTAAATTATGATAAAAACTTGTATTTAAATGATCAGCTTATTTTTCCAGAATATAGTATTGGAAATTCTAGTTGTTTAGACTTTGAAAAAATGAAAATGTTAGTATCAGAAATAGAAATGAATAGAAAAAGTTGTGAAAATTGCTTTGCAAAGGATTATTGTTTTTTGGGTAACTATGGAGAATTATATAATATAGATAAAAGTTTAAGTACTGAATTTCCAACATGTGATCAACTAAGAAAAGCTGTAATACATATAATGTCATTAGAGGAAAAGGGACTCCATATTCTCAAAACAATATATAAGATTTCCTAATTATTACAGGAGGGTATTATGGATAATTTATTTATTAATGTTGATAGAAATACATATAGATGGTCGGTGGACTATGAAAAACATAAATATAATTCAGGCATATTTAAGCCAAGGGTAAATATAGATGATTATTTACTAATACATTCATCTATTGCTATAACAAACAAATGTAACCTCAATTGCATCTATTGCTATAAAGAGGTTAATAAAAAAACAGAAATACACGAAATACCAAAAGAAGAGATATTTAATTACATTAACCTGTTAACAAATATGGATAACTATAAATTAAAAACAATTCAGTTAATTGGTGGAGAGCCTTTAATTCATTCAGAGATTATAGAGATAATCGATTTTTTGTTATCCAAAGGCATCCAAGTAAGAATATCTACTAACGGCATGAGTGATATAATAAAGAAACCTGAATTTAAGCACATATTAAATGACACAAAGGTAGAATTTAGAGTAAGTTTAGATAGTCATATCGAAAGTATACATGATTCTTTTAGAGGAAAAGGAACTTTTAAAAAGCTGATAGGAAATATAGAATATTTATGTCAACATAAATGCCGATTATCAGTTAAATCTGTTATTACCAAGAGTAATATAAAAGACCTAAAACCTATGCTTTATTTTTTAAAGGAAAGAAATATAAGTAATTTTGCTTATAGTGCATTATATAATTTAGGCAGTGCTGAAGATAAATTTTATAGTGAAAATTATATATCAAATAGTGATATTCTATTGGAAATATTGAACATATTAGAAGAAGATCCAAGTTTGGCAAAGTTATTGAGACCCAATATATTACGCCATGTATTAGACAGTCTATTTATAAAAAATCCATATATATTATCTAAGATGTATCTGTATGTAAATTATGACGGAAATATATATCCACAAGATCAGCTAATTTACGATAAATTTTGCTTAGGGAATATTTATAAACTAAATAATGATATATTTGGAGATATTGTTAGCAGGTTTAAAGATATTAAATTAAGATATGAAATAAATAGGAAAGAGTGTCTTGAATGTGACTTTTACCCATTTTGTGTTAAAGGTAACTATGGTGAGCTATATAAAAAGGATGAGAAATTACTGGAGTGCTTTCCAAATTGTGATGATTTAAAAAAATTTATATCTATATTAATGAAAAATGGAAGCAATTCAAGAAATATATTATTAAAGATGCATAATATTTCATAATAGTATATGTAGTGTTTTATTCTAGTTGTAACAATAGTTTACTTACATAATTTTAGATTAGTTGTAATTGATTTTCTACTAATTTGAAAAACGTTTGTTCAAAATCTTCAGAAAGTCTTATTGAATGCTTAGGAAAGTATAAAATTTTCGCAACCTGAAAGCTAGATTTTATCTAGCTTTCAGGCGTTTTATATGTAAGCGTCAAAGTTTTAGTACCTTTAATATCTTCAAAAATAGCATTAAAATATCGTAGTAAGGCAAGATTGTGCTTTACTAGGATTAATTAATTTATTTTTTATCTTTAATTTTCATATTTTCAGGAATCTTATCTGACCAAAGCATAAGATGCATTAAACTTTCCCTATCGGATATATCTATCTTAGATAGATTATCAAATAGATAAACTAAATACCTTTCTACGACTAATTTATTAGCCTTGGCAGTTTCAATAATGCTGTAAATATTGTTACTTGCAGTTGCGCCCTTAGCAGTATTTGCAAAAAGGAAGTTCTTACGACCTATAACGAAAGGTTTAATAGCTCTTTCGGCTGCATTATTGTCTACCTCTAAAGAACCATCTAGTAGTACATTCTTTAATCCTGGTAAATGTTTTTTAGCATAATCAAGTGCTTTACCCAACGGATTTCTTGGAAGAGCATTAATTATTTCTCTTTCAACATAGTCAATAAAGTTATCTTTAATGGGAGACAGTTTTTCTGCTCTTAATATCACGCACATCTATGAAGGTGAAATTCTTGTAATATATGTTTGTTTTTTTAGGGGGGGTTCACCTTTTCGCAAAATAACTAATTCTGCGTATTATTATCATCTTTCTATCAAAACACACGTGGAGTGCGTTGCGTTGATAGAGAAGAAATAGCTTGAAATCAAAGGCTTGGGGCAATTTGCCCCTTTTTTTCACTCTATAGGAAATTATATATTTAAGAAATTGTGGATAAGTTCGATAAATTACCTATAGGAGTATTAAATTGGGTGATTATTTCTATGAGTAAGATAACTATTAAAAGTATACTTGAAGATAAATTTGAAGAATTTTAGGAAAAACTTTCGTATAGGCTACCTAAAGATATGCGAGAGCATATCTTTAATGTGGTTCAAAAGTCTCTTCATTGTGGGGATATTAGCAAGGGATATGCTGAATACATGTGTATGGAGTGCGGTGAAAGTGTCAAGGTAGGATTCACTTGCAAGAGTAAGTTTTGTGTAAAGTGTGGGAGATTGTATACATTAAAGTGGGTAGATAAGCAGCAAGAGAATATGTTAAATGTAGCACACAGGCACAGTGTCTTTACTATCCCAGAAGAATTGAGAAATTATTTTTTTAAAAATAGAGATATGCTTAAAGACTTGATGGACGGAGTTTATCAAGTAATAGACTATTGGTATAAAACTCATAAGGGAAAAAGCTATGAAGTAGGAGTAATTACTGTTATACATACATTTGGAAGAGACTTAAAATGGAATCCTCATGTTCATGCTCTTGTAACCGAAGGTGCGATTAATAATAAGTATAAGTGGTGGAAACCAGTAGAATATGTTCCTTATGAATATCTTAGAAAGTCATGGCAAAAAACACTTCTTGATATCATAAAAAAGTATTTTAAGGATTGGAAAACTAAAAAGCTAATAAGTGTTTTGTATAGAAAATATAAAGATGGATTTTACGTTAATGCTGATAGAGCGATAACAGATATGAGAAAGGCTACTAAATACATAGGCAGATATCTTGCGAGAGCTGCGATAGCAGAGTATAGAATTGAAAGCTATGATGGAGAGAGTGTAACCTTTTGGTACGAAGACCATGATAGTGGTGAGCATATAAAGGTTACATTAGATGTATTAACATTTATCGGAAAATTGGTACAGCAGATACATAAAAAAGGTTTTAAGTGTGTTAGAAGGTATGGTCTATATTCCAGAAAGAAAAATGCCTTAGCAAAGGAAATAATACATCTGTATAGATTTGTAAAGCAGTTAAAAATTTCTGATATCTTAAATAGGAAAAATAAACAAGAAAAAAAGAGCTGGAAACAGAGAATAATAGAGACTTTCAATAGAAATCCGTTAGAATGCAGAAAGTGTAAAAGAGAGATGGAATTATGGAAAATCTGGCATGATGACTATGGTTTGATATATGATATAAGGGAATCGAACTATAAGGAGGTTAAGTCAGATGGATCCAATAGACGAATATTATTACGAACTAAATCCAATAGAGAAAGAACTTATGTACAAATATCGAGCAAGGGATATGCTGAATACATGTGTATGGAGTGCGGATAGAGAAAGAACTTATGTACAAATATCGATGCCTCAAGTGCGGTTACGAAGAATGGGCACCAGCATTTGTGGTAGATGAGATTGGCTACATGGACGAGGTTCTTCAGGATGATAGTGAGTGTAAAAAAAAGGGAATGCCTGTTTTGGTATGCCCTTGTTGTAATGCAGATTTTTATTTTACTGGTGACAGTGAAAAGCAATAGAGTGGCTATCGCCACTCTATTGAGAGTCCCCGTTAGGGGATTTTTTTAAAGATAAACCATAGTTAACGTAATAAGTTAAAACAAGTCCTAAAGTATAAGAAGATATCATGATGTTAGGCAGAGAAACCTTTGAAGTAACAGGGCTGTTCTTTGCTAGAGGAACAAAATCAAGGGTAAAATCTCTAAATATGTACCTTACTTTGTACTTACCAGGATTCTTCTTAAAATCTTCCTTCTCAGACTTAGTCATTAAATTAAGATTTTTCTGGTAGTATGAGCAGTTATCGTTCTTGCACTTATACACATAGAATTCTTTGCGAAGCTTGGCTTTAACAAGCGTTTTACCACAATGAGGGCATCTCAATACCACAGACTTTTGGTAGTAGTTTTTAGGATTAAAGGGTGTCTTACAAACTTTGCAAAGATATTGTCCTCTACCACCATTATTATCGTAGAGGTAAATGTGTGGAGCTCCACATTTTGGTCATATAACATCTTTTGGAATAGTAGGCTTATCTTTACGAGCCTTCACAGGTTCAAGTTCCTTACCATGCTTGTTCTTGTATTCATTAAGAAGAAGTTTATAATCAAGTTTTTCGGGAACTTCAAAGATAGGCAGCTCATCAACCTGAAGTTTCTGATATTCCTTCTTTACTGGTTCATCAGAAAGGTTCTTGAGCAGATTTTTACCGAGAAGTAAGGTTAGTAAATATTTTATAACATCAGTTAGAAAAATAAGATATTCAACAAGAATCAAATTAATCATGCTAGTAGCTTGCCTCCCTTTATGAGTGCTGTGTTTTTCTGTTAACAACTATAAAATACCGTAACTTTTGGGGGGTAGCAAGTTATTTATATAAAAATCAAGTAAAATCAAAGGGTTTCTGTCTTAGAGATATAAAAAACTTTGACAGTACCGAGAGGTAATAGGAGGTGTACTTTATGTATGAGTATAAATTTGTAAAAATTGATTTAAAGGGTATTCTCCCGCCAAAGAGTCCAGTTGAAGATTATCATAAGATTATTGAGGAAAATGCAATAGAGGGTTGGAGATTAGTCCAAATATTTGCACCAGTAGTTTCTGCTGGACCATTTGCTGCATATTATGAATTAATTTTCGAGAAAGAAAAAATATAAGCTTAACTGTAATATATGGATTGAGGATAAGTGTAAAAAATTGATGGTTAGTAAGCTAGGAATATATTAGTTAAAATTACAGATATCAAAAATATGAGGATATCTGTTATGGAGAATAATAATAATGAAAGCTGTAGAAGATTTATAGAAGAATTTTTTTCAATGGAACAGCAATGAGTTTTTGTCTACATTTCATGCTATAACAGTAAATAATGAAGAAACTGCAAAAAATAACGAAAAAGCGTATAAAGAAAGTTTTATAATCAACTAATAGAATAGAGTATAGATAAGAACGAGAACTTGTACCCCTATGGAGAAGGGGGCGATATTTTTACGCAAAATCGATATTAATGCGTATTATTATCATCATTCTATCAAAACACATGTGGAGTGCGTCGTGAAGATAGAGAAGAAATAGCTTGAAATCAAAGGCTTGGGGCAATTTGCCCCTTTTTTTCATGTGTGTTTTATGTTTCCGTAGACTAAGGTTTTGAGGGGATTTGAACCCCCGGGGGCAATGGCATCAAGCTAAGAATACACAAATTGGAAATATATAAAAACTTAGCTCTATGCACAAAGAAGTGGAATAGTGCACTTAAATGCACCACTGAAAAAAGGGATGGTACTGCAAGGAGGCAGTCTTTTAGGAAGTATTTCAACCACTGATGAAGATATAATTGTAGAAGCACTTATTCCAAGTAGTGATAGACCAAGAATACATGAAAATGATGAGGTATCACTGGCAGTAGGAGGATTAAACCAGGCTGAATACGGCACATTGAAGGGACAAGTTATTGCTATAGATGAAGATGCAACTATAGATAATGAAAAAGGAAATGTATTTTTTAAAGTTAAGATAAAACCAGAAAGGAATTACTTAACAGATAAAAAAGGTGAGAAGGTTAATCTAACCTTAGGTATGGTAACAGAAACTAGAGTAAAGTATGAAAAGATAACCTATATGAAATATTTTATGGAACAAATAGGAATTAAGTTCGATTAATTAGTAGTTAAAGGCAGCTGCAGATGCCTTTAATATATACATTTATGTAAAAAAATGATAAAATGAGAGGAGAATTAAAAAAATGAGTGCATTTGTATTAAACAGAAAGTATGAACTTCAATTGCCAGACAGCTTTGTGGATATTGACAGAGAAGAGATGGAGTATGTTGATGGGGGATTCGCATTACCAGAATGGTTTGTTGCAGGTGTGATAAATCTAGCAGTATCAGCTTTGGTAGGTGGTTCACTTACTGCTGCAAGAGGGTTCTTTACTAACCTAGCAAAAAAATATGGCAGAGAAGCAGCAGCTACTATATTTAGTAGTCAATTAAAGAAGAAGTTATTAGCAAAAGGAATTGCGGCAACAACTGCTTCGTGGTTATGTGGAGCTGCAGCAGCAGGTTTCACAGTTTTAACTTGGGCTATTGATCCAGGTGAAGCACTGGCTAATTATATTGATAGTCATGATACCTATGGGAATAATGGTTGGATTGGCTAAAGTATAATTTGTTCCCTAAATAGATATAGATAGAGATATATTAAAGTGTGTGCTTGATTTATATAAATATAATCTAGCAACAATTATTCAAGCACACATTTTAATAATTATAAGATAAATTAGATGATTGCAGAATTGCGTTTTATAAAAATGTGGATAACTTTTTAAAAATAATAAGTTTTTCGATGAACTTATGAGATTTTACAGTATGGAATAATAATCCAATTTATAATTTTAAAAAAGTTATTCACAAATCCACAGAAATTAAAACGAGTAATTATACCTTATTCGGAGGTTAGTGGAGGAGAATATGAAATATAGATTCTGTAATGTCAGTAAAATCAAGGGTTGTATCATTTTGCAACCGACTATATAAGAGAAATATAAAGGAGGAACATTCATGGAATATCTACCTCTCAAAGCAGGTAATCTTATTACTATATTGGTACCTATAAATCTAATTTTTAGTAAAATAATTGAGTTTATCAAACGTTATAAAAATAAAAAGGTAGAAAATGTTTTTAGAGTTTTTACTTTAGTTTTTGGTATTGGTTCGACCGCTATATTTTATATATTAGATTACAGTATGTATTTTTGCTTTACTTGGATAGGCTCTCTGTTAATAGGTCTTTTACAGTATAGTATTGTATATAGAAATGTCGAGAAAGAGTCTAATGAAGAAATAAATGAATTACAAAAATTATTTAGTTTTTTTAGTATAATACTTGGTATTTTTATTATTATAATTCCACATACCAAAATATTCAATTTAATAGGAGGAGGGATTGATTCGAAGGTAGATAGTATATCAAAAATAGTTTTTGCAATTTTGGGGATTTGTCATATTATATTAAATGAATATATACTTAGTAAAATACAAACCTGTTTATCAAAAAATTGTTGAAGAAATTTGTTTATTCTACACATTAATATTAATGCGAAGTTTTATGGTTGGGGAATGGGACGGTTAACATTTTGTCTGCTTAAAACGGATTGACTCCTTCGTTTTGAACAAAACCTGATAAATTCTTTAATTTTCTTAGAATTACACCCTTATTTCAATATTAGTCAGGTTTTCTCCAAAATGAAGGTTATAAAATTCATTTGGTGGACCTATGTCAATATTTTATACACAAAAACTCGGATTTACTATGCTGATTTTCTAGCCATATCCTCACATTGCTGAGGGGTAATATACCCAATGCTACTATGGATTCTCTTTCTGTTGTACCAGGATTCTATGTATTGAAAAATTGCCAGTCTTGCAGCATTAAAATCGTAGTAGGTTACTAGGTTAACCTCTTCCTTTTTTAGGGCAGAATGAAAAGACTCAATACAGGCATTGTCATAGGGATTTCCCTTGGAACTGAATGAGTGAATGAATTTAATTTCTGATATATATTCTGCAAATTTAGAGCTTGTATACTGCGATCCTAAATCACTGTGTAATATAACCTGCTTACCAGGCTTCTGACATTCATAAGCGTTCTTTACAGCTCTAATAGCTAAATCATTATCCATAACCTTATCAAAGGCGTAGCCTATGATTTTTCTACTATGAAGATCCATCACAGAAGCAAGGTAACACCATCCATCACGCAAAGTATGGATATATGTAATATCAGTAACCCATTTTTCATTTATTGTAGTTGTGGAAAAATCTCTTTTTAAGATGTTTTCCCTTTCTTCAACCTTGGTTTTAGATGAATAGGGCTTGTACTTCTTACAAATTATTGACTTTATCCCTAAGTCATTCATGAACCTTTGAACTCTCTTTAAACTTATGGATTCTCCCTGATTTATTAGTATTTTATGGATTTTAGGAGCTCCATAACGTTTTTTATTATCATTATATATTTTAAGAATTTCTTCTTTTAATCTTTTATTCTCAATACTTCTTTTACTTTCAACAGGGTTTTGGCTTTTGTAATAAGAGCTTCTTGAAACCTTAAGCAGTTTACACATTAGCTTAACATCATGTTTGTCCTTATTATCATCTATGAATTTAAAGATAGAATCTACTTTTTCGCGAATATGGCCATGGCTTTTTTTAGTATTTCATTTTCCTCTTCTAGCCTTGCTATCTTCTTTAACATGGCTTGATAGTCGGCTGTTGTCACGGTTTTGTCTTTATCAATTACTACTGGTTTGGCTTTGTTTAACCATGTCACCATTGTTGATTTTGGTATGCCATATTCCGAGCTAAATCTGCTAGCGGCTTTCCTGAATTATATAGCTCTACTATAGTATCTTTAAATTCTTTGGTGTAATGTTTTTGACCTCTTCCCATTGTAGACACTTCCTTTCACTTCTTATTTTAAATCGTTCGAATTTCTGTGTCTACAAAACTATACTAACACCACTATACTAACACCACTTTAGCAGAAGAAGCTGGCAAAAAGGGCTCCAAGCAAAGACTAGAAGAAATGGAAAAATTCATTAATGAACAATCCATCCTCCTTGAGGAGTATGATGAGCAACTAGTAAGGAGACTTATAGAGAAAATAACGGTCTATGATGATAAACTAACTATTGAATTTAAATCTGGTGTAGAAATTGATATAGAAAAATAAAACGAATTTGACCGCCGATTGAGGAGAAATACTTCTTGATGGGCGGTTCTTTTCTATTTATACTTGGGGATAATCTAATAAGTGAACTCGTTTCAGCAAGCTGAAACATCGGGGAATCAGATGGAGAGTCTACTCCACCTGATTAAAACCCACCTACGCTGCGCTTAGATGTGGCGGTCTTGACCGTAAAGCTAAAAGATAAACACACTTGAACAATTACTCATATGTTTTTATTGACAAACGGAGAATTGAGGTTTATAATATATATGAAAGCTTATTCAAGTGTTCAATTGAATGATAAAGAGGTGACATAAATATGGCAAAAAAAATTCAACCAATTGAAAGATGCGACTGTGATGTAATACATGAGGAAATTGTAAATAAAGTGCGAGAAAAAATGCCTCAAGAAGAAACTCTATATGATCTAGCAGAACTATTTAAAGTTTTTGGAGATTCAACAAGAATTAAGATACTCTGGGCATTAGATGAATCAGAGATGTGCGTTTGCGATATTGCATTCTTATTAAATATGACCCAATCAGCAATTTCACATCAGCTAAGAGTCTTAAAGCAGGCTGAACTAGTAAAGAGCAGAAGAGAAGGAAAGATTGTATTCTACTCTCTTGAAGATGAACATGTAAAGCAAATATTTGACCAGGGATTAATTCATATTTCAGAAGAAAGTAAGTAAAGGAGGGTCAGTAATGTTAAAGAAGGAAGTAATTTTAGAAGGTTTAGATTGCGCAAATTGTGCAGCTAAAATTGAAGATGAGGTTAATAAATTAAATGGAGTCAAAGCCTATATGAACTTCATGAACAAGACATTGACTTTAGAAATTGAATCAGAGCAAGAGTATAAGAATATATTACAGCAAGTTAAAACCATAGTGCACAAGCACGAACCGGATGTGGTAGTGAAAGAAAAATCCGTTAACAAGAGCAATAAAAAAGTATTAATACTTGAAGGACTTGGCTGCGCGAATTGTGCAGCTAAAATGGAAAAAGAAATAAGCGGTCTAGAAGGAGTTGAATTTGCTGCAGTAGATTTTGTTTCGAAGAAACTAACACTGGAAATAAGTCCGAAAGTCAACCGCTCTGAGTTAAATGAGAAGATTGAAGGCATAGTAAAGAAAATAGAGCCAGATGTAAAGGTCATTTTTGAGGAGAATAACTCCAAGACCAAAATAAACGAAAATAACGAAGAGGAAGAAGAAGGTGTCAACAAAAAAGAAATCATAAGACTTGTGGTCGGTGGAGCAATATTTGCCGTGGGAATCATCTTTAATTTCCAAAATTGGCTTGAGCTTACCTTGTTTATTATTAGTTATATCATAGTTGGTGGAGAGGTTGTCTTAAGAGCAATAAAAGGTATTGCCCGCGGTCAGGTATTCAGTGAGCATTTTTTGATGAGTATTGCTACCATTGGTGCTTTCTTCGTTGGAGAGTATCCAGAAGGTGTAGCAGTTATGCTGTTCTATCTGGTAGGTGAATTGTTTCAGGATATAGCTGTAGGTCACTCCAGAAAATCAATAAGTGCTTTGATGGATATTCGTC
>NZ_CP016786.1:155000-195000 GCF_002285495.1 Clostridium isatidis
AGGACTGTTTGAGATTTCTTTCTTATTTTAGTGATGCTGATAAGATTTAATTATATATTAAAGTAAAAAAGAATTCGTAATAACCATTACGAATTCTTTTTACATATTGAATTAAAGTTCTTCAATAACTTTATTTATAAGCTTAGTGAAGGTTTCTTTAACTCTTGCTGAAGTTTCAACAACTTCTTCATGATTTAAAGGTTGGTCTAGGATTCCTGCAGCCATATTAGTTAAACATGAAATTCCTAAAACTTTCATTCCAGAATGAGCAGCCACTATTACTTCTGGAACCGTTGACATACCAACGGCATCAGCACCGAGAATTCTAGCCATTCTTACTTCAGCAGGTGTTTCATATGTTGGACCACTAAACATCATATAAACTCCAGTTTTAATATTAATTTTTAAATTGTTAGCGATTTCTTTTGTTTTTTCAATTAATTCTTTTGTATAAGCATTAGATAAATCAGGGAATCTAGGTCCGAATTCATTTAAATTTCTTCCTATTAAAGGATTGTCTCCCGAGAAGTTAATTTGATCAGTTATTATCATTAAATCTCCAGGTTTAAAGCTTTCATTAACAGCGCCACAAGCATTAGTTACAATAAGGGTTTCTACTCCAATTAATTTCATAACTCTAACAGGGAAAGTAACTTCGTTAAAATGGTAACCTTCGTAGTAATGGAATCTTCCTTGCATTGCTACAACACATTTACCATTTAACATACCAATAACAAGTCTTCCAGCATGACCTTCAACTGTAGAAACAGGAAAGTGAGGTAAGTCTTTATAATCGTAGAATTCAGGGTTTTCAATTGAATCTGCAAGTGAACCTAATCCAGAGCCTAATATTAGCCCAATTTCAGGTTTATATTTAGATTTCTCTAATATAAAATCTGCAGCGGTTTTAATCTTACTTGTTAAGTCCATATAATCACCTCTCTAGATATTTAATGTACAATATAGAATTTATATTTTTCCTCATTCTATATTGTACATTATTTTTCAATAATTTCATTCATATAAATTATATCTTAAAGTTTAGTAAAAATAAACATTTGTGATCTCTATTATTTATTCAATATTATATCAGCAACTTTTACTACATCTCCTGCACCAATTGTTAATATTAAATCATTCTTAGATGCTTTATTCTTAAGATAATTCGCTGCTTCTTCATGACTGTGAACATTTATGCAGTTCACTCCTGTTTTTCTTATTGCTTCTCCAAGCTCTTCAGAACTTACAAGGCCTGTATTTTTTTCTCTAGCAGCATATATATCCATAAGAATTAATTCATCTACATTATCAAAACATCTTGTAAATTCTTCAAATAAGGTTTTTGTTCTTGTATAAGTATGAGGTTGGAAAACGGCATAAATTTTATTAGTTGGAAGTAATTTAGCTGTTTCTAATGTGGCTTTAATTTCAACTGGATGGTGGGCATAATCGTCGATTATAGTTGCTCCGTTAAATTCACCCTTATATTCAAATCTCTTATGAGCTCCCTTACATTCAGCTAAGCCATTTACAATAGCTTCTGCAGGAATTCCAAATATTAAAGATACACATACAGTTGCTAGGGCATTTAAAATGTTATGCTTTCCTGTCGTTTGTAATGTTACTTCGAATAGGTCTTTATTATCTTTAGAAACAGTAAAGGTTGCTTGCCCCTTATTGTTGAAGGATATATTCTTAGCTATTACATCGCCTTCATTTATTCCGTAAGTTATAACATTACAATTAGCTTTTTCTATTACATCTTTTATATTTTTATCTTCAGAATAGGCAACTAAATAGCCATCCTTTGGGATAAGGTTAACAAATTTAGTAAAGGCTTCTTTTATATGATTTAAATCTCTATAGTAATCTAAATGATCAGCATCTATATTTAAAATTATTCCAACATAAGGGAAAAATTTTAAAAAGGATTCTTTATACTCGCAGGCTTCAGTTATGAAGTATTCACTATCTCCTATTCTAAAGTTACCACCAATAATATCAAGTTCTCCACCAACTAATATAGTTGGATCTAAATTATTTTTTAGTGTTACATGAGATAACATGGAAGTACATGTAGTTTTTCCATGAGTTCCAGAAACAGCAACATTAAATTTATGACCTTTCATAATATAGCCTAAAAATTCAGCTCTATTCATAAGTTCAATATTTTTTTCTTTAGCTTCTATAATTTCAGGATTGTCAGATGGAATAGCAGCTGTATAAACTACTAAATCAACATTTTTTAAATTTTCTCTTTTATGACCTATGTATATTTCTGCCCCATTAGCTTTTAATTTATCAGTGATTTTTGATTCTTTAGCATCAGAACCAGAAACCTTAAATCCTTTTCTTAATAAAATGGCAGCAAGACCGCTCATGCTTATTCCACCAATTCCAATAAAGTGAACTTTTTTATTTCTATCTATATTTAAATTAAAAGACAAGATATCAACTCCTTATAAATTCTTATTATTACAAAAAATATGGTTCACCTTATAATTATATACAAATTTAGCTAAATGAACACATAAAAAAGAATATAAATTTTTTTGTAAAAAATTCAAATAAAATAAATATTATGTATTTAGAAGAGTAAAAATGTTGATAATATATTAAATATGGAATAAAATATGAATATTAGGATAAAAAATTATAATGATAATTCGGAAAATATAATTGAGGGTGATATATTTTGGAAAAATTGACTAGAAACAATAGGGTTGTTGCTATTACAAAATTATTAACAGAAAATCCAAATAAGATAATAGGATTGAATAAGTTTTCAGGCCTTTTAAATGCAGCAAAATCAACTATAAGTGAAGATATAGTAATAGTTAGAGAAGTTTTCGCAAAATTAAATATGGGAAAAATAGAAACAATAGCAGGAGCAGCAGGTGGAATAAAATATATTCCAAGTATAAATAAAGATGAAGCAAGGGAATTTGCAGAAGGGTTATGTGAATTATTAAAGGATGAAAGTAGAATAATTCCTGGTAATTTTATTTATGTTACGGATTTAATGTATGATCCAACAATAGTTAGTAGAGCAGGTCTTATATTATCAACAATATTTAGCAATAAAGAAATAGATTCTGTTGTAACTGTTGAAACGAAGGGAATTCCTTTGGCTTATGAGGTCTCGAAAAATTTAGGAATTCCTCTTGTAATAATAAGAAAAGAGGGTAAAGTTACAGAAGGTTCAACAGTAAGTATAAACTATCTTTCTGGAACAAGCGGAAGAATACAGCAGATGTCTTTATCAAAGAAATTAATGAAACCTAATAGTAAGTGCATTTTTATAGATGACTTTTTAAGAGGTGGAGGAACTGCAAAAGGAATAATAGATTTATTAAATGAATTTGATAGTAAGTTAGTTGGAATTGGAGTTTTAATAGATAATATAGGTGTGAAGAATAAACTTATTTCTGATTACATATCTTTAATTGATCTAAATAATTTAGATAAGGATAAAGAACTAGAAATAACTCCTTCTAAAATATTTGATGGAGATAATTTTAATTTATAAAAGAAATTATAAAAATTTTTAAAAAATTCTAAATAAAAAAAGGATTTATTGAATTTTTATAGAACTTTTTAAAGTATAACATCTAACGGAGGTGTAATATAATGACAATAACTGATGTGAGAATAAGAAAGATAGCTGCAGAAGGAAAAATGAAAGCTATAGTTTCTGTTACATTTGACAATGAATTTGTGGTTCATGACATTAAAGTAATCGAAGGACAAAATGGATTGTTTATTGCTATGCCTAGTAGAAAAACTCCAGATGGAGAGTTTAAAGATATAGCACATCCTATTAATACAAGTGCTAGAGAAAGGCTTCAATCAGCAATATTAGAAGCATATGAAAAAGCTAAAGCAGAAGAAACTGAAACTGTAATAGAGTAATTTATGTTACTGAAAAATAAAGGGGAAGACCCTTTATTTTTTTGCTTATATTTAAAAATTTATAGGACAAATAAGGTTGAAATGCATATTCTAATGCAATATAATAGAATGAGTGATTACGAACATTCTTTTCAAATCATAGAAATTTGTACTTAATGTTCTATAGTGAGGTGTTTTTTATGTATAAATGCGCTATTATTTTAGCGGCAGGACAAGGAACAAGAATTAAATCTGATATTCCTAAGGTCTTACACAAAGTATGTGGAAAAGAAATGGTTAACCATGTTATAGACACCATGAGAAAAGCTAGTATAGATGATGTTAATGTAATAGTAGGAAAAGGAGCAGAATTAGTAAAAGAAAAAACTTCTTTTAAAAATATCACATATTCATTGCAGGAAGAACAATTAGGAACTGGTCATGCTGTAAAATGTGCTGTTGAATTTTTAAAAGGGAAAAAAGGAGTTGTTGGTGTTTTTGCAGGAGATGCTCCATTAATTAAGCCAGAAACAGTTGAAAATTTATTTAATGAACATTTAGTAAAGGGTAACTCAGCAACTTTGTTAACTTCAATGGTTGAAGACCCAACTGGCTATGGAAGAGTAGTTAGAGCTGGGGATGAAGTATTAAAAATAGTTGAACATAAGGATTGTTCGCCAGAAGAATTGAAAATCAGAGAAATGAATGCAGCAATTTATTGCTTTGATATAGAAAGTTTAGTAGAGTCCTTAGATAAATTATCAAATGATAATAACCAGGGTGAATACTATTTAACTGATGTTATTGGTATTCTTAAAAATGAAGGGAAAAAAGTTGGAGCTATTGTTATAGATTATGAAGAAACAATAGGTGTAAATTCAAGAGTACAGCTTGCAGAAGCTGAAGAGATATTAAGAAATAGAATAAATTTAATGCATATGAATAATGGTGTAACTTTAATAGATCCTAAATCAACATATATTGGAGCTGATGTTGAAATAGAAAGAGACACTGTTATATATCCTAATAATGTATTAGAAGGTAACACTAAAATAGGTAAAGGTGTAATTATATATCCAAATTCAAGGATTTCAAATAGTGAGATAGACGATTTTGTTGAAATACAAGCTTCTGTTATTTTAGATAGTAAAATTGGAGAAGGTACAACTGTAGGTCCATTTGCTTATATAAGGCCAGATTCTGTAATTGGAAATAATGCAAGAATTGGTGATTTCGTAGAAATTAAAAAATCTAATATTGGGAATAATACAAAAGTATCTCATTTAACTTATATAGGTGATGCTTCTGTAGGTGAAAATTGTAACTTTGGTTGTGGAACAGTAGTAGTAAATTATGATGGCAAAGTTAAGCATAAAACAGAAATAGGAAATAATAGTTTTATAGGCTGTAATACAAATTTAGTATCGCCAGTTAAGATTTCTGATAACACCTATATTGCTGCTGGCTCAACGATAACTAACAATGTAAATGAAGGCGAACTTGCAGTAGCAAGAGCTAGACAAGTAAATATTCCAGGCTGGGTAGCTAAAAAAGGCTTAGATAAAAAATAGTATTTTAAATAAATGCAAATTAATTGCGAAAATTTTAAGGAGGTCTCCCCAAAATGATAACCCAAGGAAAAAATATTAAAATCTTTACTGGAAACTCTCATCCAGAATTAGCAAAGGAAATTGCAGATATTCTGCAATTACCTTTAGGTAAATCAAAGGTATCAACTTTTAGCGACGGTGAAATATCAGTAGATATACTAGAATCAGTTAGAGGAACAGATGTATTCGTAGTTCAATCTACAAGTTCACCAGTAAATAATAACCTTATGGAACTTTTAATTATGATAGATGCCTTTAAGAGAGCATCAGCAGGAAGAATTAACGTTGTTATGCCATACTATGGTTATGCAAGACAAGATAGAAAGGCAAAGTCTAGAGATCCAATAACAGCTAAATTAGTAGCAGATTTATTAACTGCTGCAGGAGCAGATAGAGTTTTAACAATGGATTTACATGCAGCTCAAATACAAGGATATTTTAATATACCTGTTGATCACTTATTAGGAGCTCCTATTTTAGCAGATTACTTTATAAAAAAAGGATTTGCTGAAGATGAAGATGTAGTAGTTGTATCACCAGACTTAGGAAGTGTTACAAGAGCAAGAAATTTTGCTGATAAATTACATGCACCAATAGCTATTATAGATAAGAGAAGACCAAGAGCTAATGTATCTGAAATAATGAATATTATAGGAGAGATCAAGGGCAAGAAGTGCATATTAATTGACGATATGATAGATACTGCTGGAACAATAGCAAATGCAGCAAATGCATTAAAAGATTTAGGAGCTAAAAATGTGTATGCATGTTGTACTCATGGAGTTTTATCTGGACCAGCTTTTGAAAGAATAAATAATTCTGCAATAGAAGAATTAGTTATGTTAAATACAATTAAATTACCAGAAAATAAAGATGTATTGAAATTTAAGTCATTATCAGTAGCTCCTTTATTTGCAGAAGCAATAAAGAGAATATACAACGATGAACCAATAAGTAAATTATTTGATTAGTACATATAGTCAATTGGCAATGAAGAATTGATAATTGACAATTTTGGAAATAATTCAGCAAGGCTGGATTATGAGGAACTTATAAAAATCCTTCGCTTTAAGCGAAGGATTTTTTTATATCCCTTCTCAATTCCACACTCATAACTACTAATTCCGCATTAATATAATTAACTTTTTGTTAAAAGCTCCAATAATTCCTTAGAAGAGGTTATAATAATAGACAAAGGAGTTGATTTGTTTGGATAATAAATTAGGTAAAGTATTAATAGTTGATGATGATAAAAATATCTGTGAAATAATAGATATATATATGTTAAATGCAGGATATGATACCAGAAAGTGTCATAGCGGAAAAGAGGCATTAGAGTTATTTGAAACTATAAAGCCAGATTTAGTTTTATTGGATATTATGCTTCCTGGAATTGATGGAGTAGAAGTATTAAAGGCAATAAGAAAAAATAGTCAAGTTCCTGTAATTATGCTTACAGCAAAAGGAGATACCTTTGATAAAGTTTTGGCCTTAGAGCTTGGAGCAGATGATTATATTGTTAAGCCTTTTGAGCCAAAGGAATTATTAGCTAGAGTTAAGGCTGTAATGAGAAGATATAACTTTACTGAAAAGGATCCAGAAATATTAAATTTTGATGATTTAACAATAGATATAAAGTCTTATACTGTTTTATATAAAGGTGAGGAAGTTAAAATGCCTCCAAAGGAGTTTGAATTACTTCATTACTTAGCAAAAAATAAAAACAAAGTATTTACAAGAGACCAGCTGCTTTGTGAAGTTTGGGGATATGACTATCCAGGTGATTCTAGAACTGTAGATGTTCATATAAAAAGATTAAGAGAAAAAATAAAGGGCGGAGAAAATTGGCAGTTAGAAACAGTTTGGGGTGTAGGTTATAAGTTTGAGGTGAAATAATGAAGAAAAAAAGTGTAATAAATAGATTTTTAATTGCATTTTCTTCTATTACCTTAATAATATTAATGATAATTGGCGGAATAATATCGGCTTGGTTTAGCATAAGTTATTCAAAGCAAAAAAAAGAGCTTTTAAATAAACATTTAGAATTAATGGAAAGTTACATTGGTGAAATCTTTGAGGAAAATAGTGATTTTGCCTATAATAAATTAAAAAATTCCATGGAAGTATTAAGCATATCCTTAAACATGGATACAATAATATTAGACAGGCAAGCTTATGTATATGCTGTATCTAATGATGAATTTAGCTATTTAAAATATAATAAATTTGAATTAGAAGATATTGATTTAAAAGAATTAACGCCAGAGGAAATAGCAGAAAGTCAATTTATATCTAAAAATAATGAAAAGAAAAAATCATATATAAAGGCATTAATCAATAAGCAAGACTTAATAGGATATATATATATAGTTGAAGATAATAAACCAATAACTTATATAAAGAATTTATATTTTATAATTTGGGCTTTATTAGCTATAGCTTTTATTTTAATAAGTTTAGTAAGTTTTTATATTGCTAAAAAGACTATTAGAACGCCAATAAAGAAAATCAATAATGCAGCTCAAAAAATTTCAAAGGGAGAGGTACAAAAAAGGATATACATAGATTCTCAAGATGAAATAGGAGAACTTGCAGAATCTTTTAACACTATGGCAGAGTCTATAGAAAGGGCAGATATTGTAAGAAGGGATTTTATATCAAATGTATCTCATGAACTTAGGTCACCAATAACATCTATAAAGGGATTTATAACAGGAATATTAGATGGAGTAATTCCAAAAGATAAAGAAAACTATTATTTAAATATTGTAAATGAAGAAATTCAAAGATTATCAAGATTAGTAAGTGATTTATTAGATATATCTTCTTTAGAATCAGGTAAATTTAATTTAAATATTGTAAGTTTAGATATTAATGAGATTATTACCTTATGTATTTTAAATTTAGAAAGAAAGATAAAAGAAAAAAATATGAATGTTGAAGTCCTATTTAGCAATAGGCATGAATATTGCATAGCTGATAGAGATAGAATAATTCAAGTTGTTACAAATCTCCTTGAAAATGCTATAAAATATGGAGACAATGATGGAAAAATTAAAATAGAAACCTATCCTAAAGGAAATTTAGTTTATATTAGTGTATTTAATACAGGACCTACTATAGAAAAGGAAAATTTAAATAAGATATGGGAAAGATTTTATAAAAATGATAAATCAAGAACAAATAAAATAAGTACTGGATTAGGACTTCCTATTGTTAGATTAATATTATGCCAACATAACCAAGACATATCTGTAGAAAACATTGAGGATAAGGGTGTTAAGTTTACTTTTACTTTATCAAGACAAATTGATCAGTAAATAGTATTGGAGGGTAAAACTTTGAGAGATGATTTTAATAAAGAAATAAAAGATGAAGATTATTGTACTTATGAAGAATTGCCTTCAATACATTTTAGAATAAGGGGAATAAGGAGAATTATTAATTTATTTACTAAGCTTTGCTTATTTATTTCTGTAATTGGAATATCAACTGTTATACTTACGGGAATTTCTATGAGGTATAAATATAATGAAGTTATGAAGCTTATCGAGCAGAAAATCCAAGGAGAAGATATGATTTTTGGCTATTCAGAAATAATAAATAAGGTTAGTAATTCATTAGTAACCATTGGTGAGAAGGAAGAGAACTTAAAAAAGGGAACATATTTTAAGAATAATTCTACAGGTATAATAATAGATAAATATGGTAAGATATTAACTAGTTATTCAAATATAAAAAATGTAGAAAATATATATGTAAAATTACCTATTAACAATTCTGAGCCAGTGATTGGAAAAATAATTATGGGAAATGAAGATTTAGATATAGCTATAATACAGGTTAATTTTGATGAAGAGTTAACTCCTATAAATTTTTCAAACTCAGAAGGAAACCTAACTGGAAAAAGAATTGCATTAATAAGCAATGCTGTGGGAGACGATTATATAGACAGTATAATTCCCGGAATAGTAACTTCTACAAATAGAAACTTAACAATAGAAGATAATGTAACTCCTCTTTTAGAACTTAACACAAATATAAATGAAATTAATTCTAGCGGAGCAATAGTTAATAATAAGGGAGAGCTTATTGGTGTTGCTAGTTATAAAATTACTAAAGAAATAAATAGAGAGGGTTTATATTATGGATTAGGCTTAAATGTAGTTAAGGAAATAATTAATTCAGTCAATGAAATAAAAGATATGTTAGGAATAGTTGAAGGCGGCTTTGTTAATAACGAAAATAATTCTAATGTATCAGGTTTTTATGTTGAAAGAATAGAGCAAGATAGTAATGCTTATAAATCAGGCTTAAGACCTACAGATATAATAATTTCTATAGAAAACACAGAAATAAAAAATATAAGTGATTTATATAGGGTATTAAATAATAATAAGGATAAAAAGATTATTAAATGCGATGTGCTAAAATATGGAGAGATAAAAGAAATAGAAATAAGAACTAATAATTAATAATTAATTTTCTAAAATTGCAGCTTTATTGTTAAGTTGCAATTTTATTTTAAATACTTTTATTATTGTAAAAAAATAGTATAATAATAACTATGTTACTAATCTAAGGAGGAAAAATAATGTTCTTAATAGTGGGATTAGGAAATCCGGGAAAAGAATATGATAATACTAGACATAATATTGGTTTCGAAACTGTGGATTATATTGCAAATAAGTATAATATAGACATAAATAGGAAAAAATTTAAAGGTGTATGTGGAGAAGGTTTTATAAATAATACAAAGGTAATATTATTAAAACCTTCTACCTATATGAACTTAAGCGGCGAAAGCGTAGCTGAAGCTATGAATTTTTATAAGCTCAAAAATGAAGACCTAATAATAATTTATGATGATATTAGTTTAGAAGTTGGAAGATTAAGAATAAGAGAAAAGGGAAGTGCTGGTGGACATAATGGAATAAAAAGTATAATAAGTAATTTATCCAGTGAAGCATTCCCAAGAATTAAAATAGGGGTAGGACAACCTAAGGGAGATCTTGTATATCATGTTTTAGGAAAATTCAATAAAGAAGAGATGGAAATTCTTAAAGAAGTTGTTGAAGCTGCATCTGTTGGAGTAGAAACTATTATTAAAGATGGTACAAAAGAAGCAATGAATAAGTTAAATGGGTTTAAAGCATCAAATATAGAGTAATTAAGGACGGTGTAGATATGAGGTTAAAGGGGGTATTAGAGCCCTTAAATAGTTATAATAATTTTAATAAGATATTAGAAAGCATAAAGGGAAAAAGATATCCAGTAAATATTAATGGATTATCGGAATCTGGTAAAAGTTATATTATTTATAGCATTTATGAAAACATAGATTCCTCCTTAATAATATTTACAAATAGTGATATGGAAGCAAAGAATATATATGAGGATTTAATATTCTATACAAATGATGTATATTATTTTCCTACTAAGGAAGTAGTTTTTTATAATGTAGATGCTATTTCTGGAGATTTAAGATGGGCAAGGTTAAAAGTTTTAAAAGAACTCTTAAATGATAATAAGAAAATAATAGTAACTTCAATTGATGCTTTAAGTTCTTGCTATGTACCTAAGGACTTATTTTTACAATATAATTTTAAATTAAAGGTAGATGATGAAATAGATTTCAAGGAACTTTCTAAAAGATTATTAGAAAGTGGCTATGAAAGAGTTGAAACAGTAGAAAGAAAGGGGCAATTTTCTTTAAGAGGGGGAATACTAGATGTATATCCTCCAATATCAACTTATCCATATAGGGTGGAGCTTTTTGGAGATACAATAGAGTCAATAAGAATATTTAACACAGAATCTCAAAGAAGCATAGAAAAGGTAAATGAACTAGAAATTTTTCCAGCGAAAGAAATTATATTAACTGAAGAATCAGTAGCTCTAGGAAGAAGAAATATTTTAGATGAATTAGATGAACTAAGAGAAAAATTAGGGTCAAGGGATGAAAAGTTTATAAAATTAGAAAGTATAGTGAGATCAAATATAGAATCTTTAAATGAAAGCTTAACCTTTGAAACTATAGATAGTTATTTGCCTTATTTCTATAATAAGCCGGATAGCTTCTTTAATTATGTAGAAAACTATTTATTTATTGTAGATGATGTTAAAAAGACTGAGGGAAAAATAGATAGTATATATTTTGAGTTTAAAGAAAATTATGAAGCCTTTTTATTAAGAGGAGGAATATTACCATCTCAAAATAAGTTATTAATTGATAAAGAAGAGTTGATTGTAAAACTTGAAAAGGAAGAAGTAGTTACATTAGATATTTTTGAAACTAATAATAAAATTTTAAGTCCTATAGATAAATATTTTATTAATCAAACAACTTTAAGCAGTTATCAAGGACAGTTAGATTATTTAATAGAGGATATTAAGGAAAAAAAGAAAAATGGGTATAAAACCTTGATATTATCAGGTACGAGAGCAAGGGGAGAAAGATTAGTAAAGACCTTAAGGGAAAGAGAAATAGAAAGCTCCTATAAAGAAGATATTAAAGAGATACAATTTGGAGAAGTAGTTATTACTTTTGGTAATCTTTTAAAAGGTTTTGAATATCCAGATTTAAAATTATGCATAATTTCAGATAAAGATGTTTTTGGAGAAGCAAAAAGAAAGATTCCCAAAAGATTAAGTAAACAAAAAGGTATTGCTAAGATAAAGAGTTTTACTGACCTTAAGCCTGGAGACTATGTAGTACATGTAAATCATGGTGTTGGGGTATATAAAGGAATAAAGCAAATAGAAGTTGATGGACATAAAAGAGATTATTTAGATATTGTTTATGATAAGGGAGATAAGCTTTATGTTCCTGTAGATCAAATGGACTTAGTTCAAAAGTTTATAGGAGCAGAAGGTAAAAAAACTAAGGTAAATAAACTTGGAGGATCTGAGTGGGCTAAGGCTAAAACTAAGGTTAAGAATTCCATAAATGAAATAGCACAAGACTTAGTCAAGCTATATGCAGCAAGATCTACTATTAAGGGATATAAATTTAGCAAGGATACTGAATGGCAAAAACAATTTGAAGATGAATTTCCTTATGAAGAAACTCCAGATCAATTAACTTCACTAGCAGAAATTAAAGCCGATATGGAATCAGATAAGCCTATGGATAGACTTCTTTGTGGAGATGTTGGCTATGGAAAAACTGAAGTTGCTTTTAGAGCTGCTTTTAAGGCTGTTATGGATGGAAAGCAGGTAGCATTTTTAGTGCCTACAACTATTTTAGCAGAGCAACATTATAAGAATATGTTAAAAAGATTTTCTGATTTCCCAGTAAGAATTGATATGGTAAGTAGGTTTAGAAGTGCTAAGGAACAAAAGGCGACCCTTAAAGCTGTTAAGGAAGGTAATGTGGATGTACTTGTGGGAACCCATAGATTAGTTTCTAAAGATGTTGTTTTTAAGGATTTGGGTCTTTTAATAATTGATGAGGAGCAAAGATTTGGAGTTTCCCAAAAGGAGAAAATAAAACAGCTTAAAAAGAATGTTGATGTTCTTACTTTAAGCGCAACACCTATTCCAAGAACTTTACATATGTCTCTAACTGGAGCTAGAGATATATCAGTAATAGAAACACCACCAGAAGAAAGATATCCTATTCAAACATATGTTGTAGAACAAAATGATCAGCTTGTACGAGATGCTATATTAAGAGAAGTTAATAGAGGTGGCCAAGTTTATTATGTCTATAATAGAGTTGAAACTATAGAGGATATGGCTAAATATATCAGTGATTTAGTTCCGGAATGTAGAGTTGGAATAATTCATGGTAAAATGACAGAAAAGCAACTTGAAAAAGAAATGATGGAATTTATGAATCATAACTATGATATACTTGTATGTACCACAATAATAGAAACAGGTATAGATATACCAAATGTTAATACAATGATAGTTCATGATTCAGATAAAATGGGATTATCCCAGCTATATCAATTAAGAGGAAGAGTTGGTAGATCAAATAGAATAGCATATGCTTACTTTATGTATACAAAAGACAAAATATTAACAGAAGTTGCAGAGAAAAGACTAAAAGCCTTAAGAGATTTTACTGAGTTAGGATCAGGTTTTAAAATTGCTATGAGGGACCTTGAAATAAGAGGTGCTGGAAATATGATGGGGTCAGCTCAGCACGGGCATATGGCAGTTATAGGCTATGATTTATATTGTAGAATGTTAGAAGATACAATTAAGCTTATTAAGGGAGAAATAGAAGAAGAACCTATTGAAACATCAGTTGAATTAAAAGTAAATGCTTATATTCCAGGAACTTATATAGAAGATGAAATGCAGAAAATAGAAATTTATAAGAAGATAGCAGCTATAGAAAGCATAGATGACTATATGGATATAAAAGAAGAGTTAGAGGATAGATACTCAGATATTCCAGAACCTGTATATAATTTAATGGATATAGCTTATATAAAGAGTAAGGCCAAGGCTCTTTCTATTGAAGAAATAAAAGAAATTGAAAAAGAAGTAAGGTTTATATTTAAAGAAAGTGTTAAGAACTTAAATCAAATTTATAAATATTTACTAGAAAATTATAAAGACTTAATATTGTTGAGTTTTGAAGAAAAGCCATACTTTTCAATTAAGACTATAGAAATAAAAAAGGATGGTATCTTAGGCTTTTATAAGAAGATCCTAGAAGATTTAACAAAAGATAAGTAAAATATTTTATATAAATTGAATAATTGTCACAGAATTGATATACTTTTTATGTATAATCGTAATAGACTAAATTTAACGAGAAATGAGGGAACATCATTGATTAAAATTAATAAAATTTTAGCTGCAGGAGCTTTAAGCATATTTGCTTTTTCAGCAGTAGGATGTAATATGATAGCAAAAACACCAGAAGCTATAGCAAACACAGTTGTAGCTAAAGTTGGAGATTTAAAAGTAACTAAAGGGGAAGTAGAAGAAGTAGCAGGTCCAGTTTTAGAACAATATTATGGTGAAGATTATGAATCTAATACTGAGGCTGCAGAAACAGTGAAAAATTTCAGAACTCAAGCCTTAAATTTATTAGTTGAACAAAAATTATTAGAAATAAAAGCCAAGGAAATGAACATTTTACCTACAGATGAAGAAATTAATAAAGAAGTAAATGAATATCTTGAAAGTATGCAAGAAACTTATGGTGGAGAAGAAGGCTTCAATAGTGCTTTAGAACAAGCGGGATTAACTTTAGAAGAATATAAAGAAAACCTTACAAAAAATATAAGAATGCAATTAATATCAGAAAAGGTTACAGATGATATGTTTAAAGATATAACTGTAGCTGATGAAGAAATTAAAACTTATTACAATGAGAATACTGACTCATTTAAAAGTGCTACAGTATCTCATATTCTAGTTAGTGATGAGGCAAAAGCCAATGAATTAAGAGAAAGAGCTTTAAAAGGTGAAGATTTTGCTACATTAGCAAAGGAAAATTCAGAAGATACTGGAACCAAAGAAAAGGGTGGAAGCCTTGGAACAGTGACTTATGATTCCACACAATATGTAACTGAATTTATGACAGCTGTAAAAGCTCTTAAAGAAGGGGAAATATCTGAACCTGTAAAGAGTACTTATGGATATCATATAATAAAAGCTGAAAATGTTAAGGTTGATAGTCTTGAAGATAAAAAAGAAGAAATAAAAACTACTTTAGAAAATGAAAAGAAAAATGAATTATATACAACTAAAATAGAAGAGTGGAAAGAACAATATAAAGTTAAAACTTATGAAGGAAGACTTTAATCAGTGCACAGTTGTTAGTTCACAGTGTACAGTTTAGGTAGATTTTCAGGTTTAGCTGAAAATAGATAAAAATAAATAAGGAATTAAGACACCTTGAGTGTTAAAAACTGCTAGCTTCTGTTAGCAGTTTTTTGTTTTTATTTATTACTTTTTATTGCTAGTTTTTAATTATAAAAACCAGATAATGATTTGATTTTATCAATTGAATAAATTTGCCTTTATGTGTATAAAATTTCTAAGAAGTCAAATAATAATAGTGCAACTAATTATTATTAAAGTAAGGAGGTATCTCATAATAATGAAAGCTACAGGTATTGTAAGACGTATAGATGATTTAGGTAGAGTTGTAATACCAAAGGAAATCAGAAGAACTTTGAGAATTAGAGAAGGAGATCCATTGGAAATCTTTACTGATAGAGAAGGTGGAGTTATTCTGAAGAAATACTCACCTATTGGAGAATTAACTGATTTTTCAAAGGAATATGCTGAAAGTTTACATCAATCAATAGGACATAGTGTTTTAATAGCTGATAAGGATGCTTTTATATCAGTTAGTGGATCACCAAAAAGAGATTATATGGAAAGAAAGGTAAGCAGCGAACTTGAAAAAATAATGGAAGAAAGAAAGGCTGTTATTATAACAGACGAAGCTAAAACTATTCCGTTACATAATGATGAAGAAAAAGGAAAGTATACTAGCCAGGTTATTGCACCAATAATAGCAGAAGGTGATGCTATTGGAGCTGTAATAATATTAGCCAAGCAAGATAATGAAAAATTAGGTGAAGTAGAGCTTAAATTAGCAGAAACTGCTGCAGCTTTCTTAGGAAAACAAATGGAACAATAAAAATAAGCTTAAAAAATAAGTAATAATACCTCTAAACTAGCAATACAAATTTATTAGCGAACATTTCGAGTTTGGAGGTATTTTATGAAAAAACAATCATTACTTAAAGCAAGTTTGATTCTTGGAATTGCAGGTATTGTTTCAAAATTCCTAGGGTTATTTTTTAGATGGCCTTTAATAATGTTAATAGGGGATGAAGGTGTTGGATATTATCAAATGTCTTATCCTCTTTACATGTTTTTTGTTGCAATTGCATCAGGAGTCCCAGCAGCTATATCTAAAATGATATCTGAGAGAAATGCAAAGGGAGATGTAAAAGGTGTATTTGAAATTTTAAAAGAATCAAAAATTTTAATGATGTTTCTTGGGATAGGAACATCTCTAATATTATTTTTCTTTGCTAAACCTATTATTAAATTTGTTCAGTGGGATCCAAAGGCTTATTATTCTTTAATAGGAATTTCCTTGGCACCTATTATAATTTCTATTATGACAATCTACAGGGGATTTTTTCAAGGACTTCAAAATATGACTCCTTCAGGAATTTCTCAAATATTAGAGCAAATAGGAAGAGTAGTAATTGGAGTTGGACTAGCTTTTTTATTATTACCTAAAGGAATAGAGTATTCAGCAGGGGGAGCAGCTTTTGGAGCAGCAGCAGGAGGTTTAATTGGTTTATTATATCTTTATGTAAAATATATAAAAGTAAAGAAGAAAATGTGGAATAGGCCTATTAAGACTAATCCTAAGGTTTTAAGTGAAATATTAAGAGTAGCTCTTCCTATTTCTATAGGAGCAACAGTAGGAACAATTATGAGTTTAATTGATTCTATACTAGTGCCACAGAAGCTTTTACTATCAGGATTAACTTCTGAACAATCAACAATTTTATATGCTCAATTGACAGGAAAGGCAAGTGTTATAATAAATATTCCATTAACCTTATCAGTAGCTTTAGGAACTTCCTTAATACCTATAATAGCAGAAAATTATGTTATGAGAAAAAGAAGAGCCTTAGAGGAAAAAATACAGATGTCCTTTAAATTATCCTTTTTAATTGCTTTACCTTGTACCCTCGGATTATTTTTTCTTTCTGAACCAATAATGAAGGTTATATTCCCAGGAAGATCAGAAGGTTCATTAATACTAAAATATTTATCTATTTCAGTGCCATTTATAATAGTAACTCAAACAACTACATCAATTATGCAGGCAATAGGTCATTATATAAGACCAGTTATAAATTTATTTATTGGCTGTATTGTGAAAGTTATATTAACTTATTTACTTGTTCCAATACCAAATATAAATATATATGGAGCTGTTTTAGCTAGTATATCAGCTTATCTAGTAGCAACAATACTAAATATGATTTCTTTAAAAAATAAAATTAAAGTTAATTTCAATTTAAGAAGTACTTTTATAAAACCTCTTATAGCGTCCCTTTTCATGATTATAGGAGTAATAATAAGTTATATAAATTTATTAAATAAAACTAATAGTAGTAATTTATCTTGCTTAGGATCAATATTTATAGGTATTATTATATATATGGTACTAATACTAATATTAAGAGTATTTACCATTGAAGATATAAAAAGCAGGGTAGTAAGAAATTAATTAGTAAGGAGATGACCTAATGATAAAGATAATAGGTTTAGGGCCTGGTTCTCCGGAGGCTTTAACAATTGGAGCTGCTAAGCTGTTAGAAAAGGGAGAAAATATATATTTTAGAACAAAGCATCATCCTATTGTGAATTTCTTGAAAGATAAGATTAAAAATTACGAAACCTTTGATAAATATTATGAGAATAGTGAAAATACAGATGATATAAATGAGAAAATTGCTAATGAAATATTAACAGCACATAAAAAAACTAAAGATGTAGTATATGGAGTTCCAGGAAATCCATTGACTGCAGAAAAAACAGTTGCTATTTTAATAAAAATATGCAAGGAAAAGAAAATAGATTATAAGGTTATTCCTGCAGTGAGTTTTATTGATTCTCTTATGGAAACTTTAAAAATAGATCCAATTGAAGGATTAATGGTTATTGATGCCTCAGATATTAATAATCAAATTTTAGATAAAAGGGTAGCTACTATAATTGCACAAGTTTATAACAAATCAGTTGCTTCGAAGTTAAAAGAAAAACTTTTAGATAGTTATAATAAACAAACAGAAATATATTTAATAAAAAATCCAGGGATAGATGAAGCGGAGATAATAAGAAAAATTCCTGTATATGAATTAGATAAACAGGAAGATTTAGATAATATGACATTTATATATGTTCCAAAGGACAAAGATAATAAGAAGGATTTTTATGATTTAGTTAATTTAGTAGAAACTTTAAGAGGAGAAAATGGGTGTCCTTGGGATAGGGAACAGACTCATCAAAGTATAAAAAATGAGTTGATTGAAGAAACTTATGAGCTTATTGAGGCCATAGAAGAGAATAGGATAGATGGAATGATTGAGGAACTTGGAGATGTATTATTTCATGTAGTATTCCATGCTTGTATTGAAAATGAAAATGGTAATTTTAATATTACAGATGTAATTAATGGAATAATAGCTAAAATGGTTTATAGGCATCCGCATGTTTTCGGAGAAAAAGAAATTAATAATACAGATGAAGTTCTAAAGAGTTGGGATGAATTAAAAAAGCAGGAAAAGAAATACGAAACTATTACTGAAGAAATGAAATCTATTGCTAAGACATTACCAGCTTTGACTAAGGCCCATAAGGTACAGAAAAAGGCTGCAAAAGTTGGTTTTGACTGGGATAGTATTGAAGAAACTTCAAAAAAAGTAATAGAAGAATTAAATGAGGTTTTAGATGTATATAAAACCAAAAATGGGGAAAAAATAAAGAAAGAAATAGGAGATTTGTTATTTTCCTGTGTTAATTTATCCAGAAAGCTAAATGTAAATGAAGAAGAAGCATTAAATATGACTATAAATAAATTTATAAATAGATTTTCATTTGTAGAAGAAATGGCATTAAAAAACAATAAAAAATTAAATGATATGACTTTAGAAGAGATGGATAAATTTTGGGAAATTGCAAAAGAAAATGAAAAAAATAAAAAATAAAAAAGGATTTTAAATTTTTTTGAAGAATAATATAAACAGTTGTTGCTATACTATACATAACTTATTGTAAAAAAACGGTTTTTTTGTTATAAAAGTAGAGAAACCTATAGACTATCAATAAAAGAGGTTATATAATAAGATAATGTAGTTATAGTACATATTAAGGAAATAATTAACTACTAAAAATATTAAAACGGGTTATTTAAGGAGGATGTAATTGTGAATAAATCAGAATTAATCACTAGCATGGCAGAAAAAAGCAAATTAACAAAGAAAGATGCTGAAGCAGCTTTAAAGGCTTTTATTGAAACAGTTGAAGAAACTCTAGAAAAGGGTGACAAAGTTCAATTAATCGGATTTGGTACTTTTGAAACTAGAGAAAGAGCTGCTAGAGAAGGAAGAAATCCAAGAACTAAGGAAGTTATCAATATTCCAGCATCTACAGTACCAGTTTTTAAAGCAGGTAAAGAATTTAAAGACAGAGTTAATAAGTAATATTAAGAACCCGAGTTATCTCGGGTTCTTTTTTAGAAAGGAGATTGATTATGAGATTAGATAAATACCTTAAAGTTTCAAGAATAATAAAGAGAAGAACTGTAGCAAAAGAAGTTTGCGAAGGGGGAAGAGTTTTTATAAATGATAAAGTAGCCAAACCTTCAACTGTTGTTAAGGAAGGCGATGTAATAGAAATACAATTTGCAAATAGATCCTTAAAAGCTAAAATAACTAATATTGCAGAACATGTTAAAAAAGAAAATGCAAAAGAAATGTATGAGATCCTAGAAGGAGAAGAAGATAAAGAATAAATATAATAAATCCTTCATATATTTTAATAAGAATATTTGGAGGAGATATCATGGAGAAGAAAATTGAAAATAAATTAGAAGAAGCAAGAAGTAATATATATTTAGAAAATAGAAAAAAGCTAACTCTTACAGGAGCTGAGGAAGTAATTAGTTTTGATGATGAAAAGATATTATTAAATACAAAATTAGGATTTTTAACAATTAAAGGTTCTGAATTAAAAATGAATAAGTTAGATGTTCAAAATGGAGATTTAATAATAATAGGAAACATAGCTTCTATAGTTTATAGTAGTAAAGAAGGTAAAAAAGAAAAAGAAAGTATAATATCAAGGCTTTTCAGGTAGGTTTATATGCCGTTAACTTTAGAAGTTCAATTTCAAACTGTACTATATTCTATTTTATCTGGTATTTTAATTGGTGTTTTATTTGATTTATATAGTATGGTAAGAGGAATAAAAGTACCTAAAATAATAGTCATAATTGAAGATATATTATTTTGGGTATTAACGGCCATAACAGTCTTTACTTTCTTACTATATAAGAACTATGCTTTCCTAGGGCCATATGTTTATGTATTTATGATTTTAACGTTAATCATTTATTTAAAAATTATTAGTTCAAAAGTTAGAAAAATAGAAATGTATATTATAGAAAAAGTAAGCTGGCTATTTAGAATAACTTTTAAAACTTTATCCTATCCTTTAAAAATAGTATATTATAATATTCTAGGAAAAAAGTAGGAACATAAAAAAATAGCTTGAATAAAATATTTTTAGTGTTTAAAATAGATATATAATATATTTAAAGAGGGTGTTGTAAATTAAAAAGCGATTAACTCTTAAAGGAATTATTATATTTTTTATTTTTGCCATTTTTATATTCAATTATATTAAGCAAGGAATTACGATTAAAGAAATCCAAAAAGAAATTACTGTTAGTCAGCAAGAACTAGAGGAACTTAGAGATAAAAATGCAGAACTTCAAAGAGATTTAGAGAGTATTGGTTCTGATGAGTATATTGAAAAGAGTGCTAGGGAAAGGCTAGGGATGGTAAAAGAAGGAGAAAAGGTTGTGAATTCCCAGGAGCAAAATTAATGGATATGTTTTAAAATTACAAAAAGAGGTTATTATTATAATAACATATATTTATTATTTTTAATTTTTAAGGAGGAATCTTTGTAACATGACCTTAGCGGCAGGAAACATTTTAGAGGGTACAGTGGTTAACATCACTAATTTTGGTGCATTTGTAGAGATAGAGGGGAATAAAACAGGGCTAGTTCATATTTCAGAGGTAGCAGATTCATTTGTAAAAGATATTAGGGAACATCTTAAGGAAAAAGATAAGGTTAAAGTAAAAGTAATATCAATAGATGATAATGGTAAGATTAGCCTATCTATAAAACAAGCAAATGTACAAAAAAAATCAGCTAACCCTATAGAAATTGATTGGTCTCTAGAAAATAAGAAAAATTATAGTGCTTCAGGGAATTTTGAAGATATAATGTCAAAGTTTCTAAAAGACAGTGAAGAAAGAATGCAAGATATAAAAAGAAATCAAGACTTCAAATCAAAGAGTGGAAGAAGAAGTTATTAATTTTTATTTATGTAATTATAGACATCATATAAATTTATATATAAATCTATAAGGGGAGCTGTCGCATTAGTGGATTAAAATCCGTTAGCGATAGCTCCTTTTTCTATTCTATAAATTAACTTTTTAGGTGTTATTTTTATTTGCATGTAAATCAACTAAAAATAGGCGCACTTCAATAAGCCTCAGAAAAAAAGCTTTTTTAAAATTTAACTTATGAGGCTTTCTTCAATTCAAATAAGTGCTTACCAGTGCGGCCCGCTTGTATTTTACTATGTAATTTATTTATATTGTGTGCCATTGCAAGAAGTATACTTTCTGCTAATACATTCTTTTGCCCACGACACATAAATCTTCTGAAATTCATGTCTTGTTTTATTTGTGCAAAAGAACCTTCTGCTTGAATACTTCTGTTCATTCTAAGCAAGCAACCTTCTTCGCTTAGAATTCTTTCTAAATCAGACTTTCTTTGGCGATTAAACTTTTTTGATGTTTCAAATCTTTTTACTCTTTCTTCCAAAGGAGTTTTACAATTATTCCCTTTGATGCAACTACTCTTGTAAGTGCAATCATTGCAATCTTCACAAACATAAATTGTCTTTTCACTTTCATATCCTGTTTTAGATTTTCTAATTTTTATATTTTCAGCCTTTAACTGCTTACCATTTCGGCATATGTAGAAATCTTTTTCTTCATTGTAATCCATGTTTTCTATTTTACCGATATCATTTTTATATTTTCTTGTTTTTGATATTTCATAATTAGATGGCTTAATAAATGCTATTTGATTATTTTCTTCAATAAATGAATAGTTCTCCTCACTTTCATATCCAGCATCTGCAACTATTTTTAAGTATTTAAATTTTAAGTTTTCTTCCATGCTTTTCAAGAAAGGTATTAGCGTAGTTGTATCCGTTGGTTGTGGTCCAACTGTAAGCCATGTAATATATTCTGAATCTACACCATGCTGCACATTATAAGCTGGCTTAAGTTGACCGTTTTTCATAGCATCTTCTTTCATCCTCATAAATGTAGCATCAACATCAGTTTTTGAGTAACTGTTTCTATCTCCGCAAGTGTACACTTTTTGAGTATATTCTTTAAACTTTGAAAGATATTCTTCAAGTTTTTCTATTGATCGTTGCAATGCAGTTTTTCTTTTCCCACATCCGTGAACGAATTCTATTCCTTCTGATTTCTTTAGTGCATAAAGCTTTTTTCTAAGCTTTTTTACATGTTTCATTTGAACTTCATTTTTATAGATTAACTTAATATCATAAAGTTCTTCGCACTCTTTAACAAGGTCGGCCACTTTAATTAGCAATTTTGCCATGTTTTTTGTAACTGCCTTTTTCCAGACAAAAGTATATTTATTTGCATAAGCTTCTATTTTTGTGCCATCAATAAAGATAGCATCTCCTGATATCTCACCAATTTTATAAAGAAATTTAGCTGTTTCAGCTAAGATCCTTTCAGAACATGGAGCAAAATGAAGACTTCTAAATCTTGCAAATGTTGCATGATCCGGAGCGGATGCTCCCTCAAGCAAAAACATAAAATTAATGTCTCTACGGCATGCCTTTTCAATATCTCGAGACGAATAAATCTTATTCATATATCCATAAGTCATGATTTTCAGCATTTTTCTTGGCGATACTTGATTTTCCTTTATCTTGGAATAAGTCGAATATAAATCTGTTAAATCCATCTCCTCTACAAATTGACTTAGTAATCGCACTGAATCATTAACCGGTATCATGTAATCAATATTTAATGGAAGTTTTAATTGATAAAACTTTTGGTTTAATGTATAATTCTTTTGTAAAATATTTTCTTTGTGCATAAAAATATTTTATCATAAATCCTAAACTCATGGAGTCTAGGATTTATTTTTTTGCACAAAAAGGGACTGTGCACTAATTATTAGTGCGACAGCCCCTTTTTAATTTGAAAAGTAGAATAAGGGAAGATTTTTCTTTTAAAGTTTTACCTAATAAACACTTTTCTTTGTATATTATAAAAAGTGTGAAACACTTTTTAAAAAAATATGTTGACACTTATAAGAACATAATATATAATTATTTTTGTCGTCGATAAGGCGCAGTTAATATGCTGAAGTGGCGGAACTGGCAGACGCACAGGACTTAAAATCCTGCGGTAGCGATACCGTACCGGTTCGATTCCGGTCTTCAGCACCAAGTTAAATTCAACTTAAAATATCGCGGGGTGGAGCAGTTGGCAGCTCGTCGGGCTCATAACCCGAAGGCCGTAGGTTCAAGTCCTACCCCCGCAACCAAATGTGGCGGAATAGCTCAGCTGGCTAGAGCACTCGGTTCATACCCGAGGTGTCGTAGGTTCAAGTCCTATTTCCGCTACCATATATGCTGAAGTGGCGGAACTGGCAGACGCACAGGACTTAAAATCCTGCGGTAGCGATACCGTACCGGTTCGATTCCGGTCTTCAGCACCAAGTTGAATTTAACTTATAATATCGCGGGGTGGAGCAGTTGGCAGCTCGTCGGGCTCATAACCCGAAGGCCGTAGGTTCAAGTCCTACCCCCGCAACCAAAAAAATGGCGGAATAGCTCAGCTGGCTAGAGCACTCGGTTCATACCCGAGGTGTCGTAGGTTCAAGTCCTATTTCCGCTACCATATACGCTGAAGTGGCGGAACTGGCAGACGCACAGGACTTAAAATCCTGCGGTAGCGATACCGTACCGGTTCGATTCCGGTCTTCAGCACCAAAGTCATAAAACTCAAATAAGTTTTATGACTTTTTTTATATTTATTTTTTCATCATTAAATTGTTTATACTGACAAAATAAATGTTTATCAGAAAATAAAACAATAATTAGTCTTCTTTAGGAGAGAAATTATTCTAAAATTTTATCTATCTTTAAGGGATTATAAAACAAAATGTCCTACGAAAAATTTTTTTATAACCATATATTGACATATCTCACCTTAACATAATGCTATAATCAAAATACATTTTAAGGAAGGTGAGGTAATAGTATGCAATATGGTGTGGACATATCAACATATAAAAGAGTAAGTAATAAAAATAATAAAAGAGAAGTTAAGCTTCAGGGAGATATTATTAAATCTTTAATAATGGTTACTGTTGGAATTTTATTAAGCAGGGTTTTATTATCTATAACAAAAGATATTGGTATAGCACCCTTTGGTATTGCATATTTAATATGTTTAAAAAGGGAAAATGTAAAGGATAAGATCCTTGCCTTATTTGGAACAATAATAGGATATTTATCAATATCTAATATTTTAGAAGGAGCTATAGGTTATTGTGTTGTAGCATTAATAATATTAATTTATAGTGAAATATGCAATCAAATAAGCATTAAGGAAAAAGATGCTATAACTTTCTTAATAATATTCTCAACCTTTTTGATTTTTAATTTTGTGGTTTATAAGCAGCCTATTAAAATTAACTTAATATTTTCTTTATTAAAATTAATAAGTATAATACCTGTTAAATATATTATAAGTTACGCACTAAGCTCAATAGATGAACTAGATAGCAATTATTTATTCTCTACTGAAGAATTAATAAGTATAGGAATATTAATATGTTTATTAATTACTGGAGTGGGAAATTTTAATATTTTAGGTGTTTATTTAAGAGGTATAGTAGCTATTTTGGTTATTTCACTTTTTTCTTTTATTGGAGGAAGTGGATTAGGTTCAGCTATTGGAATTTCAATGGGTTTTATAATAGGAATAACAAATAGTGATATAGTAACTTATATAACTGCCTATAGTTTATGTGGACTTATTATGGGAGTTTTTAAGGATACAGGCAGGATATTTTCATCGTTAAGCTATTTAGTAGTTCATTTTATAATATCCATGTATTCTAATTCCTTTAATATAGCAGGAATGATAGAAGTTTTAATTGCTCTGATTTTATTTATATTAATACCAGAAATAATAATAAATAATATTGTAAATGAACTTAATAGAGATAAAAAGGTTGAAATTATAAATGAATTCAATTTAAATGAAGTAAAGAATGAATTTTTAGATAGATTAAATTCAATGAAAGCAGTATTATCAAGCTTATCAAATTCAATATTAAATTTAGGACAAAATGATATTTTATCTTTAAGCAACAAAGGAACTGCAATGGTTGAAAGTTTAGCCGACAGAGTTTGTTATAATTGTGAATTAAGACAAAGATGTTGGGATAGAAATTTACGTTATACTTTTGATGGATTTTCAGAGCTTATAAGCAGTTGTGAAAGCAATGATATATATTTTCCTCAAGTTTTAAATAATAAATGTGTTAAAAAGAGCAGTCTTATGAAGAATGCTCAGGAAATTGTAAATAATTATACTGTTAATGAGGCTTTAAGAACTAGATTAACAGAAGGAAGAAAGCTTATAGCTAGCCATATAAATAATATGACTATAACTATGGGAGATATGATTAGGGATTTTGAAAAAGATGTTTCTGTATGTACTGAAATAGATAAAATTCTAAAAAAATCATTTAATAAAGCAAGAATAGAGTATAAAAACGTATTTTGTTATTTAGATAGAAAAGGAAGGATGAAAATAAAAATTACATTAACTAATTGTGAGGGTAGCAATTATTGTGCGAAAAAGATATTACCTATAATAAATAACTTAGTAAAAGTTCCAATTTCCATATCTAAATCTGGATGTAGAATTGATCCAGATACAGATGAATGTTCAATTATAATTGAAGAAACTCCTAAATATCATGTAACTTCTTATGCAGCAGTTAAATCTAAGGATGGAGAAAGTTCTATAGGAGATAGCTATAGTTTTAATACTAATGATGATGGAACTTATTTAACTATAATAAGTGATGGAATGGGTTCTGGACCAGAAGCTTCAACTGAAAGTAAGTTGGCAGTTGATCTAATAGAAAAGTTTATTGAAGCAGGTTTTACTCAAAAAACTGCTATCAATACTGTTAATTCAATAATGGCAATGAAATTTAATGAAGATGAAAAATTTACAACTATGGATTTAAACTTAATTGATTTATATACAGGAGAAACGGAATTTATAAAAATAGGTGGAGTAGCTAGTTTTATAAAAAGAGGAGATGAGGTAAAGGTAATAAAATGTAATAGCCTTCCTTTTGGAATATTAGATGCTGTAGATACAAATTCAGAAAAGCTACAACTTAAACATGGAGACATTATTGTATCAATAAGTGATGGGGTTTTAGATGTTGATAAAAATAATTTAGGAAGCTACTATTGGCTAGAAGAATATTTAAAATATTCAGATAGCAATCCAGCAGAGTTATCAAGAAATATATTGGATAAGGCAATTTCTCTAAGTAATGGAAGAGTAAGAGATGATATGACAGTTTTAGTATCAAAAATTTATTCGATCTATTAAAACAAGGGGTTGTTGGGAACAGTTCCTTGCTCCAATTAAAAATTTATAATTTAAATGTACAATTCAGGGTGATTTTTAAATTGGCTGAAAATATGAGAATATATTTTTGTAATTAGTGAAGTTAATAAGTTTCTGGATTTAGAAGATGTATTTGTAGTAAAACCATAAATACATCTAATAAACTAGAAATAATAATTTATAATTCACAATTTAGGATTATAGTTAGTTTAGCTAAAAAGCTAATATATTATTTTTATAATTCAGTAAGTCTGAATTATTTCCTAAATTGTGAATTTTGTATTGTGAATTATGAATTGTAATAGTTGTTTACAACTATTACAATTGTGTTATTATAAATATATCAAAAAATACTGAGGAGTTTTCACCGTGGTTAAAAAGGTAAAGGATTTTATTATCGAAAATAATCTTCTCAATAAAGGAGATAGGGTATTAGTAGGCTTATCAGGCGGTCCTGATTCTGTTTGTCTGCTTCATATACTATATAATTTGAAGAATGATTTAGAAATAGAATTAGGAGCAGCTCATATAAATCATATGTTAAGAGGAAATGAAGCTATTGAAGATGAGGAATATTCAAAAAGATTATGTGAAAGTTTAAATATTGAATTCTTTTCCACTAGAATAAATATACATAAAATATCAAAAGAAAAAGGTATTTCAGAAGAAATGGCTGGAAGAGAGGAGAGATATAGCTTCTTTGAGAAAATTAAGGAACAAGAAGGTTATAATAAAATTGCAATAGCCCACAATTTAAATGACCATGCAGAAACTGTAATATTAAATTTAATGAGGGGATCTGGTATGGAAGGGCTTTGCGGTATTAGAGTAAAGAGAGAAGGCGGGATAATTAGACCAATTTTATGCCTTTCAAGAGATGAAATTGAAGAATATTGCAGAATAAATGATCTAAATCCTAGAATTGATAAGACTAATCTAGAAAATATATACGGTAGAAATAAAATAAGGCATGATATACTTCCATATATGAAGAAAAATTTTAATGATGATATAATAGAAACAATTAATAGAATGAGCAAACTTATTCAAATAGATAATGACTATTTAAATAAGGAAGTTGAATGGTATTATTCAAAGTACTGTGAGAAAAGACCTGATAATTTAATTATTTTAAAGGATGCTTTTTCTTTAGATTTAGCTCTTTTAACAAGGCTTATAAGAAAGTCCTTGTTTAATTTTTCAGAAAAATATAATAACATTGAAATGAAGCATATATATGAAGTTATAGAATTATCTAAGAATACTACAAATAAAAGAATATATTTACCTAATAACATAATATGTGAAAATGTATATGGGGATATTTATTTAAAGGATAAAATAAAAGTATTATCCAAAGAGAACAATAAAGAGGAAAATGAAGTAATTATTAATAAAATTGATTTGGAGAATAATACAATAGAATATAATGGGTATCTAATAGAGTTTAAAATTATTAACAATTTGAAAAATAATATAGAATTTTCTAATAATGTATTAATAAAATATTTCGATTATGATAATATAAAAGAAGAATTAAAAATCAGGCAAAGAAGAAATGGAGATAAGATGATTCCTTTAGGAATGAAGAACAGCAAAAAACTAAAGGATATATTTATTAACTTGAAAATTCCTTCTGAAGAAAGGAAAGAAGTACCTATTGTGGTTTTTGATGATGAAATTGCCTGGATAGTTGGATATAGAGTTTCTGAAAGTTTTAAGGTAACAAATAAGACAAGTAGAATTTTAAAGATTACTTTTAGAAGAAAGGAAAAAAGCAATGCTTAAAGACATAAAAGAAATTTTATTAACTGAGGAAGTAATAAAAGAAAAAATAAAGGAACTTGGAGGTAAAATAAGCAGAGATTATAAGGATAGAAATTTATTGGTGGTTGGCATTTTAAAAGGTTCAGTGGTTTTTACTGCTGATCTTATAAAAAATATAAATATACCATGCGAACTTGATTTTATGGCAGTATCTAGTTATGGAAATTCATCTGAAACTTCTGGTATTGTAAGAATACTAAAAGATTTAGATAATAACATAGATGACAAAGATATAATAATAGTAGAAGATATTGTTGATAGTGGAGTTACATTAGATTATCTTCAAAGATATCTCAAAGCTAGAAATGCGAAAAGTATTAAAATTGCTGCTCTATTAAGTAAGCCTGCAAGAAGAAAAACAGAAATTAATGTAGAATATTTGGGGTTTGAAGTACCAGATGAATTTATAGTTGGATATGGATTAGATTATGCAGAAAAATATAGAAATTTACCTTTTATAGGTGTACTAAAAGAAGAAGTATATAAATAAAAATTTACAAAAAATAACTAGAAGAAAGGGGGGCCTTGAATGAAAAAATATTCAAGCGCAACGATATGGATATTTGTAATTGTGATGCTCTTTCTATCAGCGACTCTATTATGGAATGGTGGTAACGCATCAAATAGAATAGTATATAGTGATTTTCAACAAAAATGGATAAATGATGAAATAGACAGCATAGTAGTTGAAAAGGATAAAATGAGTGTTTCGGGTAAGACAAGGGATAATAAGCAATTTACAACATATGCACCAAGTGAATTAATACAACAATTAATAATTACAAATCCTAAAGATGATGTTAAGGTTGAATTTAATCAACCATCAAATAGTAGTTTTTGGATTAGTCTTATTCCAACATTAATGTTAATGGTATTATGTTTTATTTTCTTTTATATTATGTCTCAACAAGCCCAAGGCGGGGGTAGTGGAAGAGGGGTTATGAACTTTGGAAAAAGCAGAGCTAAAATGATGTCTCCTGAAGATAAAAAAGTTACATTTGCTGATGTAGCTGGAGTAGATGAAGAAAAACAAGAATTAGAAGAAATAGTTGATTTCTTGAAGCAGCCTTCAAAATATACTGATATGGGAGCTAGAATACCTAAGGGTGTTTTATTAGTAGGTCCACCTGGAACAGGTAAAACTCTACTTGCAAGGGCAATAGCCGGAGAAGCTGGGGTTCCTTTTTACAGTATTTCAGGATCAGACTTTGTTGAAATGTTTGTAGGGGTTGGAGCTTCAAGAGTTAGAGACTTATTTGATCAAGCTAAGAAGAATTCGCCAGCATTAATCTTTATTGATGAAATAGATGCTGTAGGTAGACAAAGAGGAGCAGGTCTTGGTGGAGGCCATGATGAAAGAGAACAAACTTTAAATCAACTATTAGTTGAAATGGATGGTTTTGGAACAAACGAAGGTATCATAATGATAGCTGCAACAAACAGGCCAGACATACTGGATCCAGCTTTATTAAGGCCTGGTAGATTTGATAGGCAAGTAGTTGTTGGTACACCTGATGTTAAAGGAAGAGAAGAAATATTAAGAATTCACACAAGAAAGAAACCTTTAGCAGAAGATGTGGAATTAAAGACACTAGCGAAGATGATTCCTGGATTTAGTGGCGCAGATATAGAAAACTTAGCTAATGAAGCTGCTTTATTATCAGTAAGAAAGAATAAAAAAGTAATAGGAATGGAAGAATTTGAAGAAGCTATAACAAGAGTTATAGCAGGACCTGAAAAGAAGAGCAGAACTATTAACGAACATGATAGAAAATTAACTGCATATCATGAGGCAGGTCATGCGGTAGTTATGAAATCACTTGAACATTCAGATCCAGTTCATGAAATAAGTATAATTCCAAGAGGTATGGCTGGTGGATATACAATGCATCTACCAGAAGAGGATAGAGCATATACATCAAAAGCAAGATTAAAAGATGAAATGGCAGGACTTCTTGGAGGTAGAATAGCAGAAAAACTTATATTATCTGATATAAGTACAGGAGCTAAAAATGATATAGACAGAGCAAGTGCTATTGCAAGAGCTATGGTTATGGATTATGGTATGAGTGAAAAACTTGGTACTATATCTTATGGCTCAGATAATAATGAAGTATTCTTAGGTAAAAACCTAGGAAAGAATAGAAACTTTAGTGAAGAAGTTGCATCATTAATTGATAAAGAAGTTAAAAACTTTATTGATGAAGCATATAATAGAGCTGAAACTATATTAAAAGAAAATATTAATAAGTTACATGCAGTGGCTAATGCTCTATTAGAAAAAGAAAAAATTGCAGGTGAAGAATTCGAAAGAATTTACAATGAAAATTAAGTTTTAAATAAAATAGCTGTTTTGTAAATTAAATTTACAAAACAGCTATTATAATTTATATAAATATTTTAAAAAATTTTAGTTTAATAATAACAGATAATTTAAAAATATTTATATAAATTGACATTAGGTATATAATATATTCAAGTACAGTTGATTTGTTAACTTTTAACTGTTAATTGAAATAGTGGGAGTGATTTATATGAAGAGTGATATTCAAATAGCTCAGGAAGCTAAAATGGAACCTATAGTAAAAATTGCAGAAAAGTTAGGTCTTACAGAAGATGAAATTGAGTTATATGGAAAATATAAATGTAAGTTATCTTTAGATATATTAAAAAAGAATAAAGATAAGAAAAATGGGAAATTGGTATTAGTAACTGCAATAAACCCAACACCAGCAGGGGAAGGAAAATCAACAGTAACTGTTGGTCTTGGTCAAGGATTGTGCAAAATGGGTAAGAATGCAGTTATAGCATTAAGAGAGCCTTCTTTAGGTCCTGTTTTTGGAATAAAAGGAGGAGCTGCTGGTGGTGGATATTCACAAGTAGTTCCAATGGAAGATATAAACTTACATTTTACTGGAGATATGCATGCAATAACTTCAGCTAATAATTTGTTGGCAGCAGCAATAGATAATCATCTTCACCAAGGAAACTCATTAAAAATAGATTCAAGGAGAATTTTATTTAAAAGAGTTATGGATATGAATGATAGAGCTCTTAGAAATATAGTTGTTGGTCTTGGTGGTAAGATTAATGGTTTTCCTAGAGAAGATGGCTTTATGATAACAGTTGCTTCAGAAATAATGGCAATACTATGTTTATCAAATAGTTTATCAGAGCTTAAGGAAAGAATGGGAAATATATTAATTGCTTATGATTTAGATGGAAACCCTGTTTATGCAAGACAGTTAGGTGTAGAAGGGGCAATGGCATTACTTATGAAGGATGCTATAAAACCAAATTTAGTTCAAACTTTAGAAAATACACCTGCAATAATTCATGGAGGGCCTTTTGCTAATATTGCTCACGGATGTAATTCTATTTTAGCTACTAAAATGGCTTTAAAACTTGGAGATATAGTAGTAACAGAAGCAGGTTTTGGAGCAGATTTAGGAGCAGAAAAATTTTTAGATATAAAGTGTAGATATGGAGATTTAAGTCCGGATTGTGTTGTAATTGTTGCAACAATAAGAGCATTAAAACATCATGGAGGAGTTTCCTTAGATGAATTAACTAGTTCTAATGTAGAAGCCTTAAAAAGAGGGATTTGTAATTTAGAAAAACAAATTGAAAACATAAAGAAATACAATGTACCAGTAGTTGTAGCAATTAATAAATTCTCTTCTGACAGTAGTGAGGAGATAGATTTTATAAAGAATTTCTGTAATAATATTGGAGTTAAAGCTGCTTTATGTGATGTTTGGAGCAAGGGTGGCGAAGGTGCTTTAGAGCTTGGTGAAGCAGTTTGTGATGTTATGGAAAATGAAGTAAGCAATTTTAAATTTTTATATGAAGTTGAAGATACAATAGAAAATAAAATATTAAAAATTGCACAAGAAATATATGGAGCAAAGGGAATTGTACTTACAGCTAATGCTAAAAAACAAATAAGTGACTTAGAGAGATTTAATTTAGATAAACTTCCTATATGTATGGCTAAAACTCAATACTCATTATCAGATAACCCTAAGCTATTAGGAAGACCAAAGGATTTTGAGATTACAGTCAGAGAAGTTAAGATATCAAATGGAGCAGGTTTTATAGTAGCTTTAAATGGTGACGTTATGACTATGCCAGGATTACCAAAAGTCCCTGCAGCAAATAAAATGGATGTAACAGAGGATGGAGAAATTACTGGGTTATTTTAATATATATTTGCTCATCCCTTGACAAATGATATTTAATTGCTAAAATTTAAAGTGTTAAATTTACTATAAGAAGTATATTTATAAGGGCAGCTTTTCAGGCTGCTTTTAATTGTATTAAGGTGGTGTCTGTATGATTTTACTAATAGATGTAGGGAATACTAATATTGTTTTAGGTTTATATAAAGAAAAAGAACAAATTCATGGATGGAGAATTTCTACAGATTTAAATAAAACATCTGATGAATTTTCAATTCAAATTATGCAGCTTTTTGCCCAAAATAATTTAAATCCAAAGGAAGTTAAAGGGATAATAATTTCATCAGTTGTTCCAAATATAATGCATTCTTTAGAAAATATGGTTAGAAAAAGTTTTAAAATTGAACCAATAATTGTAGGTCCAGGAACAAAAACAGGAATAAACATAAGATATGATAATCCTAAGGAAGTAGGAGCTGATAGGATAGTAAATGCTGTAGCGGCTCATAATAAATACAAAAAAGACCTTATAATTATAGATTTTGGAACTGCAACAACATTTTGTTCTTTAACTAAAGAAGCCAATTATCTTGGAGGATGCATAACACCAGGTATAAGGATATCATCAGATGCCTTATTTGAAAAAGCAGCCAAATTACCTAGAATAGAATTAGAAAAACCTAAACATATAATATGTAAAAATACTGTATCAAGTATGCAGGCTGGAATAATATATGGATACATAGGTCAAGTGGAGTATATTGTTAAAAGAATGAAAAAGGAAATGATGGAGCTAGGATGCGATGAACCAATGGTAGTAGCTACTGGTGGTTTATCTAGCTTAATAGCTAAAGGAACAAGAATTATAGATAAGGTAGATCCTAATTTAACATTAGAGGGGCTAATGATGATATACGAAAAAAATAAGGAGTAGTATAATATGAAAATAGGAAGCATAGAGTTAAAAGGCAATGTGTTTTTAGCACCTATGGCTGGAGTTACTGATATGGCCTTTAGAGTTCTTTGTAAGGAAATGGGTTGTGGATTAGTCTATACTGAAATGGTAAGTGCAAAGGCCCTCTATTATGATAATGATAAAACAAAAACTCTCCTTAGAATTGCTGATGAAGAAAAGCCTGTTGCTGCTCAAATATTTGGCAGTGATCCCCAAATTATGGCGGAGGTTGTTGAAAAAGAATTTAATAATAGAGAAGATGTAGTATTAATAGATATAAATATGGGCTGTCCAGTAAATAAAATAACTAAAAATGGTGAAGGTTCAGCCCTTTTAAAAAATCCAGATTTAGCTGGAAAAATTGTAGAAAGCATAAAAAAAGTATCTAAAAAGCCTGTAACCGTTAAAATAAGAAAGGGTTGGGATGACCAACATATTAATGCTGTAGAGGTTGCAAAAATTCTTGAAGCTGCCGGTGCAGATGCTATAACAGTTCATGGAAGAACAAGACAGCAAATGTATGAAGGCAAATCAGACTGGAGTATAATAGCACAAGTTAAAGAAGCTGTAGATATTCCCGTTATAGGAAATGGTGATGTATTTACAGCAGAAGATGCCCTTGAATTAAAAAATAAAACTAATTGTGATGGAATAATGATTGCAAGAGGAAGCATGGGCAATCCTTGGATTTTTAAACAGATAGAACTTAAGCTAAAGGGTGAAAAATCTTTAGAAATAAGCTATGAAGATAAAATAAATATGTGTATTAGGCATTATGATTTAGCAATAAAATATAATGGAGAAGCAAAAGCTCTAAGAGAAATGAGAAAACATATTGCTTGGTATTTAAAAGGAATGCCAAATAGTAATGAAATAAAAAATGAAGTAAATATGCTGGAAAATAAAGATGAAGTAATTTATCTTTTAAATAGATATAAAGAAGAAATAATAGATAATTGTAACTATTAAATATATTGTAGAATATGTATATCTAATAATGAATAATTATAATTTGAATAAATATTAACAAAACAAGCTTAGTTGACATATATATAATTGCTGTTTTATAATGTTTAGAACGATTTAATCAAATAAAAATAATATTATAAAATTATAGAGAATTTGAAGGGGAGAAAATCATGAGCGAAACAAAAAAATTTATAATGACATATGAAGGTGTTAAGAAATTAGAACAAGAATTAGAATATTTAAAAACTGTAAAAAGAAAAGAAATTACAGAAAAAATTAAGGTTGCATTAGGGTATGGAGATTTAAGTGAAAACTCTGAATATGATGAAGCTAAAAATGAGCAAGCTTTTACAGAAGGTAGAATAGCACAACTAGAAAATATGTTAAAGAATACTCAAGTAGTTGATGAAACTGAATTACCAAATGATATAGTAGCAATAGGAAAGACTGTAAAGGTTAAGGATTATGAGTTTGATGAAGAAGTAGAATATACAATAGTAGGTTCAGCAGAAGCAGATCCTATGAGTTTTAAAATATCAAATGAATCACCAGTTGGTGCAGCTTTATTAGGTAAAAAAATTGGAGACGAAGTTGAAGTTATTGTGCCAGGTGGTACTAATAAGTTTAAAATATTAGAAATATACTAAAATATTATAAGGAGGAGAAGGTATGTCCACAGAAGAAATAAATATAGAGGAATTAGAATCTAACTATAGTGAACAAGAAGCCTTAAGAAGAGAAAAGTTACTAGAATTACAAGCACAAGGTAAGGATCCTTTTGATGTATACAAAGTAGAAAGAACACACATGTCTACAGAAATAAAGGATAATTTTGAAGCACTAGAAGAAAAGACTGTTACTGTAGCAGGTAGAATCATGTCTAAAAGAGGTCAGGGAAAGGTAGTTTTTTCTGATATTCAAGATAGAGATGGTAAGATTCAATTATTCTTAAAAATAGATGTTGTTGGAGAAGAAAACTTAAAAGCTTATAAGAACTTTGATTTAGGAGATTGGGTAGCAGCAACTGGAGAAGTATTTAAAACTAAAACAGGTGAAGTTTCAATAAGAGTTGCAGAATTCCAATTAATTTCTAAGTCTTTAAAACCATTACCAGAAAAGTGGCATGGATTAAAAGATCCAGACTTAAGATATAGACAAAGAGAAGTAGATATGATCTCCAACCCAGAAGTAAAGGAAATTTTCAAAAAGAGAGCAACAATACTTAAGAGTGTAAGAGAGTTCTTAGATAATAGAGGTTTCATAGAAATTGAAACACCAATGTTATCTCCAATTGCAGGTGGAGCATCAGCAAGACCTTTTATAACTCATCATAATGCTTTAGATATAGATATGTATTTAAGAATAGCTCCAGAACTATACTTAAAGAGAGCTATAGTAGCAGGGTTGGAAAGAGTATATGATATGGGAAGAACTTTCAGAAATGAAGGAATGTCTGTAAGACACAACCCAGAATTTACAATGATAGAATTATATCAAGCTTTTGCAGATTATAATGATATGATGGAAATATGTGAAAATTTAATTGCTACAGTATGTGAAAAAGTAAATGGAACTACTAAAGTAACTTACCAAGGAACAGAAATAGACTTCAAGCCTCCATTTAGGAGAATTTCTATGGTAGATGCAGTTAGAGAATATGCTGGAGTAGATTTCAATGAAATAAAAACTGATGAAGAAGCTCAAAAGATAGCTAAAGAAAAGAATTTAGAGTTTAAAAAGGATTTAAAATATGTAACAAAAGGCGAAGTATTAAATATGTTATTTGAAGAGTATGCTGAAGAACATTTAATACAACCTACTTTTGTTTATGATTATCCAGTAGAAATTTCTCCTTTAACTAAGAAAAAGAGAGGAAATGAAGCCTTTACTGAAAGATTTGAAGGTTTTGTTTATGGAAGAGAAATATGTAATGCATATTCAGAGTTAAATGATCCGATAGTTCAAAGAGAAAGATTTAAACAACAAGAAAAAGAAAGAGAATTAGGTGACGATGAAGCATACGTTATAGATGAAGAATTTATGAGTGCATTAGAAACAGGTATGCCTCCAACAGGTGGACTAGGAATAGGTATAGATAGATTAATAATGTTCTTAACAGATTCAGCATCAATAAGAGATGTTATAATGTTCCCAACAATGAAACCTTTAAAATAAATTTATTTAAAATTTTTAGTAAATATTAAAAGAGTTGAATCTGCTATTTATCTAAGTATATTCAACTCTTTTACTTTTAAATTTATATGTAAATATATTAAAAATAAAAAAAGTACTTGCAAAAATAAAAAAAGTTGATATAATAACTAGTGTGGTAAATGTTCCGTGGTAGCTCAATGGTGGAGCACTCGGCTGTTAACCGATAGGTTGGAGGTTCGAGTCCTCTCCACGGAGCCATTTTAATTTTAAAATTAATTTATAATATTCCGCGGTAGCTCAATGGTGGAGCACTCGGCTGTTAACCGATAGGTTGGAGGTTCGAGCCCTCTCCGCGGAGCCATTTTAATTTTAAAATAATTTATAATATTCCGCGGTAGCTCAATGGTGGAGCACTCGGCTGTTAACCGATAGGTTGGAGGTTCGAGCCCTCTCCGCGGAGCCATTTTAAAAAAGGTTTTTATAAGTATAGATAATCCTATATTTATAAAAACCTTTTTTGTTATGCTTTATCTTAAAGTTAATTACGAATTAATAGGAATTCTATTGACATAAATAAAGCTTTTGATAAAATTAATATATAATTTAATAAATACTGTGAGAAAGAAGAGTAGGCTTATAGCTTTTTTTAGAGAGACGGTGTATGGTGCAAACCGTTAAAAGTATAAGTTGAAGGGAGCTTTTGAGTATTATGTTTTGAGAAAGTTGGGCTAAAGCCAAGAAGGGTGGAACCGCGGAATTAAATTTCGTCCCTTTAGGTTTTAGGCCTTTTTTATTTTATAGAATTGGAGGTATTAAAATGGCTGTAGAAAAAACTATGGAAAAAATCGTTTCTCTATGTAAAAGTAGAGGATTTATATTCCCAGGATCAGAAATATACGGAGGACTTGCAAATTCATGGGATTATGGTCCATTAGGAGTAGAATTTAAAAATAATGTAAAGAAGGCTTGGTGGAAGAAGTTTGTACAAGAAAGTCCATATAATGTGGGAGTTGACTGTGCAATACTTATGAATCCAGAAGTTTGGGTTGCTTCAGGTCACGTTGGAGGATTTTCAGATCCTTTAATGGATTGTAAAGAATGTAAATCAAGATTTAGAGCTGATAAATTAGTAGAAGATTATATGACTGCAAATGGAGCAGAAGTAGCTAGTGCAGATGGCTGGAGTAATGAACAGTTAAAAGAGTTTATAGAAAAGAACAATATAGTTTGTCCAAAGTGTGGAAAATTAAATTATACTGAAATAAGAAAATTTAATTTAATGTTTAAAACTTTCCAAGGAATAACTGAAGATTCAGCTAGTACAATATATCTTAGACCAGAAACAGCTCAAGGTATATTTGTAAACTTTAAATCAACTCAAAGAACATCAAGAAAGAAAGTTCCATTTGGTATAGCTCAAATAGGTAAATCTTTTAGAAATGAAATAACACCTGGTAACTTTACTTTTAGAACAAGAGAATTTGAACAAATGGAATTAGAATTCTTCTGTAAACCAGGTACCGATTTAGAATGGTTTAATTATTGGAAGGATTATTGTTGGAATTTCCTATTAAGCTTAGGAATGAATAAAGATGCTTTAAGAATAAGGGATCATGCTCAAGAAGAATTATCTTTCTATTCAAATGCAACATCTGATATTGAATATTTATTCCCATTTGGCTGGGGAGAATTATGGGGAATTGCAGATAGAACTGACTATGATCTAAAGAAACATCAAGAACATTCTGGTCAAGATATGACTTATTTAGATCCTGCAACTAATGAAAAGTATATTCCATATGTTGTTGAACCATCTCTTGGAGCAGATAGAGTTGCCTTAGCTTTCTTAGTTGATGCTTATGATGAAGAAGAATTAGAGGGTGGAGATAAGAGGACAGTATTACATTTACACCCAGCATTAGCTCCATATAAAGCTGCAATACTACCTTTATCAAAAAAACTTTCAGATAATGCTTTAGAAATATATTCACAATTAAGCAAGAAGTTCAATGTAGAATATGATGAGGCGGGAAGTATAGGTAAGAGATATAGAAGACAAGATGAAATAGGAACTCCATTCTGTATTACAATTGATTTTGAAACTGAAAATGATGGTGCTGTTACAGTTAGAAATAGAGATACAATGCTTCAAGAAAGAATTAAGATTGAAGATTTAACTGCTTATATTGAAAAGAGTTTAGAATTTTAATTAAGAAATGGTCTGCCTTAAAATAAATATACTTTAAGGCGGCCAATTTTTGTATTTTGCTATATTAGGTGATATAATTAGCTAGAAAATGGACAAAATTAAGATAGATTGTACATTAAGAAGTGTTTCGAACTTTTTATTATTAGAATTAATATAATGTTTTATATATTACTTTGGAGGAATATGATGAAAAAGCAGTTTAGTGATTTTAAAGATTTCATAAAGGAAAAAAAGGTAGCAGTTGTAGGTATAGGAGTTAGTAATATACCTTTAATAAGATTTTTAGTTAAGCTTGGAGCAGTTGTAACGGCCTTTGATCAAAAAACTAGAGAAGAGTTGGGGGAAATTGCTGATGAATTTGATAGTTTATCAGTTACCTTAGAATTAGGGGAAGGATATTTAGATAGACTAACAGGCTTTGAAGTTGTTTTTAAAACTCCTTCTATGAGAATAGATTCAGAAGCTTTAGTAAGGGCTAAAAATGAAGGTGCATACATAACTTCTGAAATGGAGGAGTTTGTTAGATATTGTAAAGGTAAAATTTTTGGGATAACAGGTAGTGACGGAAAAACAACAACTACTACAATAATATCAAAATTATTAAGTGAAGCTGGATATAAAACTTGGGTAGGGGGAAATATAGGAACACCTTTATTTTCAAATGT